>CALWIE010000211.1 GCA_944380625.1 uncultured Clostridia bacterium | reverse complement strand
GAATTAGGGTTCCCGGTTTTTTCTTTCTATGTCTTTTTATAATATCTTAGATTTAGAAGTAGTAATAGGGGCTGTGGATTCTGTGGAAACCGGCGGCGGCCCCAGGATTTTCACGGCGGGAGGGCCGGTTTTTTTTCCCTCTCCCCCTGTGGAGAGATTGTGAAGGCGGGGGAAAGGCTTTTCCTCCTTCCACAGCCTGTGGAAATCCCGGTGTGGAATGTTGAGGAAAGTGTGGGAAAAAATTCGGGTAAAAAAATAGGGGCCGGGGGTTTTTATTGAATGCGTTCGATGAAATTGATCCCCTCAAACTCAGAAAATGCTTCGATGATCTGAGAATGGGAAAAGGGATGGTTCTTGCATACATTAAATACCGCGCTGACGGTTTTCCCCTTGTGGTAGTCCCGTTTTTCCATTTGAATATCCGAGATGGAAAAGCCTTTTTGTCGGAGCATATGGATAAATTGGCTCAGGCTCTTTCCCGTTTCAAATTCCGCAAAAAAAGTCATGTCCCGGGCAGTTTCCGCCACCCGGCGCTCCAGGCGCTGCATCAGAGTCATGCCCAGGAAAATCAGTGCCGTACACAGAATGGCACCCCAATAAAACCCGATGCCCACTGCCAGTCCAATGCATGCAGCAGCCCAGAGGCCCGCCGCTGTGGTCAGGCCCCGCACCTGGGTTTTCTTGGTGATGAGGATGGTGCCGGCACCCAAAAAGCCGATGCCGCTGATCACCTGGGCTCCCAATCTGGCGGGATCCCCTGTTTGAAAGCGCGTGAAAATATACTGCCCTGTGAGAGTTGCCAGGGAAGAGGCGACGCATACTGATATATAGGTGCGGAATCCGGCGGGGCGGCCTTTTTTGCCCCGTTCAATTCCCAAAATTCCGCCCAGCCCCATGGCCAGGGCCAAGCGGAACAAGATGGAGACTCCGTTGAGTTCCTCCAGGTACGTCCCTGCCGCGGACAACAGTTCCAGCATTCCATCAGCCCCCTTTGGGAGTCCTGTTACCGGTCCCGAATATTTTTGATGATGTCATCCACCATGGCCTTGGTGTGGGAATCCTTTTTCAGGTCCTTCTCCACCTGGTGAATGGCGTAGATCACCGTGGAATGGTCCCTGCCTCCGAAGGTCTGGCCGATCTCCACCATGGACATCTGGGTGATCTCCCGCACAATGTACATGGAGACCTGCCGGGCCTTGGAGATGTTGGAGTTGCGCTTTTGGGAGCGGATGTCCTCCGGGGTGATGCCCCCGTAGGTGCGGGCCACCTCCTCGATGATCTTGTCCACGGTCACCGGGGTGGGCTGGGAGTTGTTGATGATGTCGCTGATGGCCGCCTGGGCGGTGGCCACGTTGATGGGCTTGCCCTCCAGCAGGTGGTAGGCCCGCAGTTTTTTTACGGCCCCTTCCAGCTGGCGGATATTGCTCTTTAATTTGTTAGCGATGAATTCGCACACGGCCTCGGGGATGTCGAACTGCAAACTCTCCGCCTTGCGGGAGATGATGGCGATGCGGGTCTCGAAATCCGGGGCCTGGACGTCGGCGGTCAAGCCCCACTCGAAGCGGGTCTTCAGCCGGTCCTCCAAGGTGGCGATGTCCCGGGGAGGCCGGTCGGAGGTGAGCACAATCTGTTTTTTGGCCTCGTACAGGGTGTTGAAGGTGTGGAAGAACTCCTCCTGCACGGAGTTTTTCCCGGCGATGAACTGGATGTCGTCCATCAAAAAGAGGTCCGCTTTCCGGTACTTCTCCCGGAAGGCCGGGGTGGTGCCCCGGGCGATGGCGGCGATGATCTCGTTGGTGAAGTCCTCGCTCTTGGCGTAGATCACCGTCCGGTCGGGGAAATTCTTTTTAAACTCCTTGGCCACGGCGTTGAGCAGGTGGGTCTTCCCCAGCCCCGAGCTGCCGTAGATAAACAGGGGGTTGTAGAGGATGGCGGGCTTGGTGGCCACGGCCTGGCAGGCGGCGTGGGCAAAGCGGTTGGAGGGCCCCACCACGAAGGTGTCGAAGGTGAGCTCGTAGTCCTCCTGGCCGGCGCCGTCCCCCTCGGGCTTTTGGGCCTTCAGCTCCTCGTGGACGCAGATCTGGAAGGTGAAGTTGTCCCCAAAGACGCTTTGGAAGGCCTCTTGGAGGATGTCGCTGTAGCCCCGCTGCAGGGTGCGCTTGTGGAACTCGTTGGGCACTTCCAGCACGGCCACCCCCCGGTCGAAGTCCAAAGACACGGGTTTAAGGCGTGTAAACCAGGTTTTGTAGGCCACGTCGGTGATTTTGGTTTTGCAGTGCTCGCAGATGAGCTCCCAGGCCTGATCGAATGAATCCAAATAAATTCCCCTCCAACTGGCCGCGCCCAAAGGAAGGCTCCAATTTGGGCAGGCCGGCATTTCCCGATGTTCCGCCTTTTGGGGACTTTCCGCAAAAGGCCGATATTCACTTGAAAGTATACCATAGTCCCCATAGTTTTTCAAATTTTTTTCCCCCTTTTTTCTGGTTGGCGGGGCGCGCCAAAAAGCACAACCCCTTGTGGTGCCCTTCACTATTCCCCTTAAATCTTCCAAAAGTTGTCCTGTTGAGGGCAACTTTTCCAAAAAAAGCCGGAAAAAAATCTTCCCCCTTCCCATAAAACCTTGAAAAAATGGTGTTGACATAAGCGGCGGCCATAGGGTATAATGTTTTCTCGCAAGGGAAAGAACCTCGAAAGGAGGGTGCACTATGCTGAGAACGTATCAGCCGAAGAAGCTCCACAGGAAGAAGGAGCACGGGTTCCGTAAAAGAATGTCTGACAGAAACGGTCGCAAGGTACTTGCACGCCGCAGGGCAAAAGGCAGAGCGCGTCTTACGTATTGATGACGCTTCAAAGGTCACCTTAGCGTGGCCTTTCTTTGTTTTGCGTGGTATTTCCCGCCGGGGAGGGCGCCCGGCGGAGGGAGGGCTTTTTCCATGGAGAAAACCGCGGCCCTGTGCCGTAACAACGATTTCAGGCGGGTGTATGCCCGGGGAAAAAGCTATGTCAGCCCCCTTTTGGTGGTCTATGTGCTGAAAAACCGGACCCGGCAGGTCCGGGTGGGCATTACCACCAGCAAGAAAATTGGAAACGCGGTGCGGCGCAACCGGTCCCGCCGGGTGATCCGCGAGGCCTTCCGGGGGCTTGCCCCCCGGGTAAAGCCCGGGCTGGACCTGGTGTTTGTGGCCCGGGGGCGGACGCCCTTTGTAAAGAGCACCGACGTGGCCCGCCACATGGAGCGGCAGCTGGCGGCTGCCGGGGCCCTGCTGCCCGGCCGGGAGGGCGCCGGGTCATGAAACAGGCGCTTTTGTGGCTCATCCGGTTTTACCGGGAGGCCATCTCTCCCCGCAAGCCGGCCATGTGCAAGTATATCCCCACCTGCTCCCAGTATGGGCTGGAAGCCATCGAGCGGTTTGGGGCGCTGAAGGGAGGGCTCCTTACCCTTTGGCGCATACTGCGCTGCAATCCCTGGAGCCGGGGCGGGTACGACCCGGTACCTGAGAAAAAAGAAAAGAACGCAAAGTCGGGCAAAAGAGGAGCTTGAGATTTCGTTATGATGGCAATTTTTAATTTCTTTGGAAGCTTACTGGGCTATCTGCTGTGGTTTCTCTACAACATCTTCCACAACTACGGCGTGGCCATCATTGTGTTTACAATCATCATCAAGGCGGCGCTGTTCCCCTTTTCCATCAAGCAGCAGCGGAGCATGGCCTCCCAGACCAAGCTGGCCGCCAAGCAGAAAGAGCTGCAAAAAAAGTACGGCAACAACAAGCAGAAGTATAACGAGGAGCTGATGAAGCTCTACGAGAAGGAGGGGGTAAACCCCAGCTCCGGCTGCCTTACCACCCTGCTTCCCCTGCCCATCATGCTGGGCATCTACTACTCGGTGATCATGCCCCTGTCCAACACCCTGCACATTGCGTCCGATAGGGTCAACGAAGCTGTGGACATGATCGGCCGCATCCCGGGGATGCTGGCCTCCGCCACCAACAGCGGCATCTACTCCGAGATGGAGATCATCCGGAACTTCGACGCCTTAAAGGACAGCCTTGCCGCCTACTTTACCCCGGAGGACCTGCAGAAGATCGAGTCCTTTACCTCGGGCTTTAAGTTTTTGGGGCTGGACCTGCTGGCCTCTCCCCAGGGCTCCGGGTTTTTCACCTTCCTGTGGGTGATCCCCGCCCTGTCTTTGATCTCCAGCTTCGGGCTTCAGTTCTACATGTCCCACCATCAGAAGGTCACCACCGGGCAGTCCCAGCCCGGCTGCATGAAGGTGACCATGTACATCCTTCCCCTGATCAGCGTTTACTGGGCTTGGATCATGCCCACCGCCGTGGGCCTGTACTGGGTCATTTCCTCGCTGACCAGCTTCGTGCAGATCTACGTCACCAATCATTATTTCAGCGTCAACCACGTGACCGCCATGGCCGAGGCCCGGCGGGTGGCCGCCCTGGAGCTTTCGGAAGCCAGCCTGCGGCCCCTGCCCGCCGCCGCCCAAAAAGAGATTGCGGACAAACTGCTGGCTGCCCCGCAGCCCCAAAAGCAGGAGAAGTCCCAGAAGGGCTCTAAGCAAAAGAAGAAGAAAGGCGGCCCCACTGGAAACACCAACGACTATCTGGGCGCGAAAAAGTAAATCGAAAGGAAGGTTGCAGTCATGATCAAAGAAGCCATCGCCAAGGGTGAAACCGTGGAAATCGCCTTCGCCAACGCCTGCCGGGAACTGGGCGTGGACACCACGGAAGCGGAATTTGAAATTTTGGAGATGCCCCAGAAGAAGACCTTCGGTTTGTTCGGCGGCGCCCCTGCCAAGGTGCGCGCCTACATTGAGGAGCACGACCCCGCCCAAGAGGCGGCCGACTACCTGAAAAAAGTCCTGGGGGCGATGGGCCTCGCCGATGCCACGGTGGAGATCCGCCGGGTGGAAGAGGGCGCCGAGCTGGTGCTAAACGGCGACGACATCGGCTTTATCATCGGCCACCGGGGGGAGACTTTGGACTCCCTGCAGTACCTGGCCTCCCTGGTTGCGAACCACGTGGAGGGCTCCTATTTCCGGGTGACCCTGGACGTGGGCAATTACCGGGAGAAGCGCAAGGAGACCCTGGAGGCCTTGGGCAAGAAGATGGCTGCCCGGGCTGTGAAGACCGGACGCAACGCCTCTTTGGAGCCCATGAACCCCTACGAGCGGCGGATTATCCACACGGCGGTGCAGTCTGTGGAGGGCGCCAAGTCCTGGAGCGAAGGGGTTGACCAGGGCCGTCACGTGGTCATCGGGCCCGAGGGGGGCGAACGTCCCCAGCGGCGGGATAACCGCCGTCCCCGCAGCGGCGGCGGCAGCCGGGGCCGGGGCTTTAACGACAGGGGCCGCCGGCCCCGGAACGACCGTCCCCGGCCGAGTTCCGCGCCCCGGGCGGAGGGTCCCAAGGCGGATGACCCCAACACCCCCATCTACGGGCGGATCGAAAAGAAATAAAACCAAGGGGGGCGGCCAGGTCTGGCGGCCCCCTTTTTCACAGGAATGCGAAAGGTTGTGGAAAGGAGAGGGCCCATGGAAAAGACGATTGCGGCTGTGTCCACGGCCCCTGCCCCCGGAGGGGTGGGGATGGTGCGCATCTCCGGCGGGGAGGCCTTGGCCATGGCGGACAAGGTGTTCCGGGGCCGGCGTCCCCTGTCGGGGATGGAGGGCTACACCGCCCAGCTGGGGGCCGCCTTCGACGCCCGGGGGGAGCGCCTGGACCAGGTGATCGCCCTGGTCTTCCGGGGGCCGAGGAGCTACACCGGCGAGGATGTGGTGGAGCTCTCCTGCCACGGGGGGCTGTATGTGACAAGGCGGCTGCTCCAGGCGGTGCTGGAGGCGGGGGCGTCCCCCGCGGGCCCTGGGGAGTTCACCCGCCGGGCCTTCCTCAACGGGAAGCTGGATTTGGCCCAGGCGGAGGCCGTCATGGGCCTGGTGGGCGCCAGCGGGGAGCAGGCCCTGAAAGCGGCCCAGGCCGGAAGCCGGGGGATCCTCTCCAAGAGGATCCGGGAGATCCGGGAGGGGCTTTTGGAGCAGGCCGGCCACCTGGCCGCCTGGGCGGACTTCCCCGAGGAGGACGTGCCCGAGGTGGAGGAGCGGGAGCTTTTCAAAGCCCTGAAAGGAGCCCAGGAGGGGCTGCGGTCCCTGCTTCGGGGCTTTGAGCGGGGGCAGGTCTACAGGGAGGGGCTGCGCACGGTGATCGCCGGGCGGCCCAACGCGGGAAAGTCCACTTTGATGAACCTGCTCTCCGGCTGCGAAAGGTCCATCGTCACCCAGTACGCGGGCACCACCCGGGACGTGGTGGAGGAGACAGTGCTGCTGGGAGGCGTCCCCCTGCGCCTGGCGGACACGGCGGGCCTGCGGGAGACGGACGACCCGGTGGAGAGCATCGGGGTCCAGGCGGCGAGAGAGCGGCTGGAAACAGCCCAGCTGGTGCTGGCGGTGTTCGACTCCTCCCAGGAGCTGCAAAAGGAGGACTGGGAGCTGATGGACGCCCTCCAGGGGACGCCGGCCATCGCTGTGGTGAACAAGACAGACCTCTCTACCGCCATGGATGTGCAGGCGGTGGAGAGCCGCTTTCCGTGGGTGGTGTTCCTCTCGGCCGCCAGCGGGGAAGGGCTGGAGGATTTGGAAAAAGCATTGTCCGAAATATTGGACACAGAGGCGTTCCATCCGGAGGAGGGGGTTTTGTTCACCCAGCGGCAGCGAGGGGACGCCCAAAAGGCGCTGGAGAGCCTGGAGGAGGGGGAGGCCGCCCTGTTGGGAGGCATGACCCTGGACGCGGTGACAGTTTGCGTAGAGGACGCCTTAAACGCCCTTTCGGCCCTGACGGGGGAGAAGGTGAGCGAAGAGGTGGTGGACCGGGTGTTTGAAGAGTTCTGTGTGGGCAAATAGGCGCGTGACCGCACAGGACAAGCCGCCTTCTTGCCTTCGGCAAGGGCGGGGCCGTCCTACGCAAGCTTCCAGCGAGTAGGAAACTGACGTTTTACAGAAAAAACAAAAACCGCGCCGCAAAGCTTGCCAACCCCACAGGCGAGCGCAACGAAGTGAGCGACGGCGCGTCTCGTTCCGCGCGGCCACGCGCCTGCGGCCTTAACCGGCGCAGCCGCTCGGAAAGAAGTTAGGGCAGGTGGCCGTACGCCGCAAAGCGGATAGGCCGCCTTGCCGGCTGGTTCCCACAAACCGCCCTGTGAGGCTAGAGGCTTGTATTCCACTTTTTCCAAGATTGTTTGTGGGTTATTTCAAGCTTGGCGGAGGCCGTCTGGGGCTTGGCCTATCGCCTAATGGCGCATGCGGCCGCACCCCTGGTTTTCTCTCTGCGCCGCGTTGCGGTGCTTTAAGACCTTGGGAGCCCTGCCCCCTTCTCGTCTGCCGACTCGGTCAAGCGCTGAACGGTGCCCACCGGGCACCAGCGCCCCCGCAAGCCTTTTGTAAAAGGCTTGGCCGAAAACTTTATGCTGCTTCCCCTTTGATTTTTTCCTTTTGGAGGTTCCCTATGACTTACGATGCTGGTTCCTACGATGTGGCTGTCATCGGCGCAGGCCATGCGGGTATCGAGGCCGCCTTGGCCGCTGCCCGGCTGGGGTGCTCCACCATCGTCTTTACCATCAATTTGGACGCCGTGGGAAATTGCCCCTGCAACCCCAGTATCGGCGGCACCGCCAAGGGGCACCTGGTCCGGGAAATCGACGCCCTGGGCGGGGAGATGGGCCGGGCCGCCGACGCCTGTACCATCCAGAGCCGGATGCTCAACCTGGGAAAGGGCCCGGCCGTCCATTCCCTCCGGGCCCAGATCGACCGGGCCCAGTACGCCCGCTATATGAAACACGCCCTGGAGCTCTGCCCCCGGCTGTCCCTGCGCCAGGGGGAGATCGTCCGGCTGGAGCCCCATGGGGAGGAGTGGCTGCTCACCTCCCGGCTGGAGGGTGTGTACCGGGCCAAGGCGGTCATCCTGGCTACGGGGACCTTTTTGGGAGGCAAGGTGTTCGTGGGGGACGTCTCCTACGAGAGCGGCCCCGACGGCATGGTCCCTGCGGCTGTTTTGCCGGACTCCCTCCGGGAGCTGGGGATCTGCCTGCGGCGGTTTAAAACAGGCACTCCCGCCCGGGTGCTCCGCTCTTCCATCGACTTTTCCAACCTGGAGGTCCAGCGGGGGGACGAGCCGGTGGTGCCCTTCTCCTACGACACGGAGGAGCCTCCCCAAAACAAGGCTGTCTGCCATGTGAGCTGGACCAACGAGGAGACGAAGAAAGTCATCTTGGAAAACATCCACCGCTCCCCCCTGTACAGCGGGATGATCGAGGGGGTGGGGCCCCGGTACTGCCCCAGCATTGAGGACAAGGTGGTACGTTTTCCGGACAAACCCCGGCACCAGCTGTTCATCGAGCCCTGCGGCCTCCACGAGGAGGAGATGTACCTGCAAGGGATGAGCTCCTCCCTGCCCGAGGACGTGCAGCTGGCCTTTTACCACACCATCCCCGGTTTGGAAAGGGCCCAGATCATGCGCACGGCCTACGCCATTGAGTACGACTGCTGCGACCCCCTGGAGCTGTCCGCCTCCCTGGAGTTCCGGGACCTGCCGGGGCTCTACGGGGCGGGGCAGTTCAACGGCAGCTCCGGCTACGAGGAGGCCGCCGCCCAGGGGCTGATAGCGGGGATCAACGCCGCCCGGAAGATCCAGGGGAAGGGGCGGTTTGTCCTGGACCGGGCCAGCTCTTACATCGGCACCCTCATCGACGACTTGATCACGAAGGGGGCCTCGGACCCCTACCGGATGATGACCTCCCGCTCGGAGTACCGGCTGGTGCTCCGCCAGGACAACGCCGACGAGCGGCTGACCCCCCTGGGCTGGGAGCTGGGGCTCATCTCCCCCAGGCGGTGGGAGAAGTTCCAGGAAAAGCAGTCCCAAAAAGAGGCGGAGCTCCGGCGGGTCCGGTCCGTCACCCTGCCCCCATCAAAGGCACTCAACGAGATTCTTGTTTCACGTGGAACATCCCCTCTGTCCACCGGGGCGAAGCTGGAGGACCTTTTAAAACGGCCTCAGATCACCTACAAGGACCTGGAGCCCGTGGACCCTGGCCGGCCGGATTTTCCCCAGGCGGTGTTTGAAAATGTGGAGATCGAGCTCAAGTACGAGGGGTATATCAGGCGCCAGCGGGCGGATATTGAAGAGGCCCGCCGCCTGGAGCGCAAGGCGCTGCCCCAGGATGTGGACTACGGCGCCATCCAGGGGCTCCGGCTGGAGGCCGGGGAAAAACTCAACAAGGTGCGGCCGGAAAACATCGGCCAGGCGGGACGGATCTCCGGGGTGAGCCCGGCGGACATCTCCGTGCTGCTCATATGGCTGGCGGCCCGGGAGCGCCGCCAGCGGGAAGGAGAAAAGCCATGACGGATATTCGCCAGCTGCTTGTGGACCAGGGAAAGGCCATGGGCCTGAAGATCAGCCCACAGCAGGCCCAGCAGTTCCAAACCTATATGGAGCTGCTACTGGAGTGGAACGAAAAGATGAACCTGACCTCCATCACCCAGCCGGAGGCCGTGGTGGAAAAACACTTCTTGGACAGCTTGACCCTGCTCTCCTGGGGGAAGCTCAAGGAGGGGGCCCGGGTGATCGACGTGGGCACAGGGGCCGGCTTCCCGGGGATCCCCTTGAAGATCCTCCGGCCGGACGTGGACCTGACCCTTTTGGATGGGACCCTCAAGCGCCTGAACTTCCTGGGGGAGGTGTGCAGGGCCCTGAGGATCTCCGCCACCCGGGTCCACAAGCGGGCGGAGGAGGCGGGCCTGGCAAAGACCATGCGGGAGCGCTTCGACCTGGCCACGGCCCGGGCGGTGGCCCCCCTGCCGGTTCTGGCGGAGTACTGTATGCCCCTGGTGAAGATGAAGGGCTGCTTCATCGCCATGAAGGGCCCCGGCGTCCGGGAGGAGCTGGAAGACGCCCAAAACGCCCTGGATATTTTGGGCAGCGGGGAGCCCCAGGTGCTCTCTTTGACCCTGCCCGGCGGGGAGGAGCGGAACCTGGTGGTCTGCCGGAAGCTCCGCTTTACCCCCAAGGGCTATCCCCGCCACGGGGGGACCATCGCAAAACATCCCTTGTAAGGAGGAAAAGCTTATGGAGTTGGTTGTGCGCAGGGCAGCAGAGGGGGACTTGGACGGCCTGGACCAGGTGATGTTGGTCATCAGCGACAGGGCCGGGGACCGGGAGACGGTGAAAAAGCTTTTGGGGAAGATAGACGCCGACCCCCAGAAATACCTGCTGGTGGCGGAGGACGCTGCCACCGGGCAGATCTGCGGCAGCCTTTTGGGCGTGGTGTTTGAAGACATCTGCGACAGCTGCCGGCCCATCCTCCTGGTGGAGAACGTGGCAGTGCTGGAGTCCTACCAGGGCCGGGGCGTGGGCCGCCGGATGTTTGAGGAGATCGAGCGCTGGGCCAAGGAGGAGTGGGACTGCCACTATGAGATTTTAGTGTCCGGCATGAACCGGACCGGCGCCCACAAGTTTTACGCCGCCCTGGGGTTCCAGGAGGCAAAGGGCTTTAAAAAATACCTGTAAAAATTTTTCCGCCGACAGATTCCAACAAAAGCCGTGCCTTCCCTGTGGTAGAATATGCCACGAAAGGGAGGCGCGGCCATGTTTTTTAAGGACAAGTTAAAGCTGATAAAGCTGCCTGTGTCGCGGATCCATCCCAATCCCTCCCAGCCCCGGAAACTCTTTCGGGAGGAGGACCTGCGGGCCCTGGCCCAGAGCATCCAGGAAAACGGCCTTTTGCAGCCAGTGACCGTCCGCCGGGAGGACGGGGCTTACTACCTGATCGCCGGGGAGCGGCGGCTGCGGGCCTGCAAACTGGCGGGCCTTAGGGAGATCCCCGCCCTGGTGGCGGACTGCGAGCCCGAGGAAAGCGCCGTGCTGGCCCTGCTGGAAAACATCCAGCGCAAGGACCTGCAGATGTTCGAGCAGGCCCACGCCCTGGAAAACCTGCTGCGGGAGTGGCAGATCACCCAGGAGGAGGCCGCGAAGCGTTTGGGGCTCAGCCAGTCCTACCTGGCCAACAAGCTCCGGCTTTTAAAGCTCTCCCCCGAAGAGCAGGCCCAGGTGCTCCACTACAAGCTCACCGAGCGCCACGCCCGGGCCCTGCTCCGGCTGGACGACCCCTCCCTGCGGGGGAAGATCCTCCGCCAGGCGGGGGAAAAGGGTTTGACCGTCGCTCAAACCGAGGAGCTGGTGGCGGCGGCCCTGCTCCCCCGGCGGGAGTGCCCCAGGGCAAAGCGCACCTTTGTCGCCAAGGACATCCGGCTGTTTATCAACACCATCGACCACGCGGTGGACGCCATGAAGACCGCGGGCATCGAGGCCCAGGCGGAGAAAAAGGAGACCGAGGAGTACATCGAGTGCACGGTGCGCATCCCCAAAAACCATCGAGTACAAGTTTAACCCATTCCCTTATTCATTTCCCACAAGGAGGGGCGGCCTAGGCGGAAGCCAGGGCCGCCCTTTCCGTTTTCCCCGGCTGTTTCACATGAAACATTTTTGAGAGATTCGCCCTTCCCATTGCCCCCGTTCTGTGATACAATAAAACACGAACGCGAAAAGGAGGGACAAGCATGGGAAAGATCATCGCCGTGGCCAACCAGAAGGGCGGCGTGGGGAAAACCACCAGCGCGGTAAATCTGGCGGCCTCCCTGGGGGACAGGGGCAAGCGGGTGCTCTTGGCGGACACAGACCCCCAGGGCAACTCCACCTCTGGGGTGGGCGTGGACCGGCGGTCCTGCCAGTGCTCTGCCTACGAGGTCCTCGTCGGCGGGGCCAAGGCCCAGGAGGCCCTGGTCCAGACGGAGTTTAAAAACCTGAGCCTGCTGCCCTCCAACATGGACCTGGCGGCCGCAGAGCTGGAGCTGGCTTCCCGGGAGAACCGGGAGGCCGTGCTGAAGAACGCCCTGGGGGCCGTCCGGGGGGATTTTGACTACATCCTCATCGACTGCCCGCCCTCTTTGGGGCTTATCACCACCAACGCCCTCACCGCCGCGGACACCTTGCTGATCCCCATCCAGTGCGAGTAC
This sequence comes from uncultured Clostridia bacterium, assembly GCA_944380625.1. Next base: position 5,890 of record CALWIE010000211.1, on the reverse strand, counting down.
TACGCCCTGGAGGGGCTCTCCCAGCTGATGAACACGGTGCGCCGGGTCAAGCGCCAATACAACCCCCTTTTGGACATCGAAGGGGTGCTGCTGACCATGTATGACGGCCGGCTGAATTTGACCCAGCAGGTGGTGGAAGAGGTGAAGAAATACTTCCCCCGGAAGGTGTTCAAAACAGTCATCCCGCGGACAGTGCGCCTTTCAGAGGCGCCAGGCTTCGGCCAGCCGGCCCTCTATTACGACAAGGGGTCCCGGGGGGCCCAGGCCTACCGGGAGCTGGCCGGGGAGATCCTAAAAAACAACCGCTGAAGAAAAGGGGGAACAGGCCATGAAAAAACGGGGGCTTGGCAAGGGCTTGGACGCCATTTTTGCAGAGAACGCCCCAGACAGCGCCGAGGGCGCCGTCCAGGTGAAAATCAGCGAGATCGAGCCCAACCGGGAGCAGCCCCGCAAAGAGTTTGACAGCGAGGCTCTCTCAGAGCTGGCGGACTCCATCTCCCAGCACGGGGTGCTGCAGCCGCTGCTGCTGCGGCCCATGCTCACAGGGGGCTACAGGATTGTGGCCGGGGAGAGGCGCTGGCGGGCCGCCCGGATGGCGGGTCTCACAGAGGTGCCCGCCGTGGTGCGAGAGATGAGCGACGCCGAGGAGATGCTTTTCGCCCTCATTGAAAACCTCCAGCGGGAGGACCTGACCCCCCTGGAGGAGGCCCGGGGCTACCGCACCCTCATCGAGAGCCAGGACTTCACCCAGGAAGAGGTGAGCCAGGCGGTGGGGAAAAGCCGCCCCGCAGTCACCAACGCCCTGCGGCTTTTGAACCTGCCCGAGGACATCCAGCAGATGCTGGAGCGGGGGGAGATCACCGCGGGCCACGCCAGGACGCTGCTGAGCTTCAAAACCTAGGAGGGGATGCGCCTGGGGGCCAAAAAGGCCCAGGAGGGCGCCTCGGTCCGGGAGCTGGAGGCCCTGGCCAAACGCCTGAACCAGGAGAGGGCCGCCCCCAAAAAGCCCGCCAAGAAGAGCCAATACTTCGAGGAGGCCCAGCTGGCGGTGGGGGAATACCTGAACCGGAAGGTGAAGGTGGCCGGCACCAAGAAGAAGGGCGTGCTGCAAATTGAGTTTTACGGGGAAGAGGACCTGCAAAACCTCCTCCACGACCTGCATATGAACTGAGAAAACCCGCGAAGGAGCGGGAAGGGCCCGCCGGCTTTTTAATGGGCCGGGACACGGCCCTTCCCTGCGGCGGGACCGCACTGCAACAACTTATGTCCTCAGGAGGGTTACACTATGCTCGACATCAAACTGGTCCGCTCCAACCCGGAGCTGGTCAAGGAAAACATCAAAAAGAAGTTCCAGGAGGAAAAGCTTCCCCTGGTGGACGAGGTGTTGGAGCTGGACGCCCAGTTCCGGGCCTCCAAGGGCCGGGGCGACGAGCTCCGGCAGCAGCGCAACGCCATCAGCAAGGAGATCGGCAAGCTGATGGGCCAGGGCAAAAAGGAAGAGGCCCAGGAAGTGAAAAAGCAGGTCCAGGCCATCGCCGGGGAGCTGGAGGAGATGGAGCGCAAAGAGGAGGAGATGACCCGGGAGATCCGCAAGCGGATGATGGTCATCCCCAACATCATCGACAGCTCGGTGCCCATTGGGAAGGACGACAGCGAAAACGTGGAGGTGGAGCGCTTTGGGGAGCCCAAGGTGCCGGACTTTGAGGTGCCCTACCACACGGAGATCATGGAGCGGTTTTCCGGCATCGACCTGGACAGCGCCCGGAAGACCTCTGGCAACGGCTTTTACTACCTGATGGGGGACATCGCCCGGCTTCAGTCCGCGGTGATCTCCTATGCCCGGGACTTTATGATCGGCAAGGGCTTTACCTACTGCATCCCCCCTTTTATGATCCACGCCAACGTGGTGGAGGGGGTCATGTCCCAGACGGATATGGACGCCATGATGTACAAGATCGAAGGGGAGGACCTGTACCTGATCGGCACCAGCGAACACTCCATGATCGGCAAGTTCATCGACCAGATCCTGCCCGAGGAATCCCTGCCCCAGACCCTTACCAGCTATTCCCCCTGTTTCCGCAAGGAGAAGGGCGCCCACGGCATTGAGGAGCGGGGCGTGTACCGGATCCACCAGTTTGAAAAGCAGGAGATGGTGGTGGTCTGCAAGCCCGAGGACTCCATGGACTGGTATGAGAAGATGTGGCGCTACAGCGTGGAGCTGTTCCGCAGTATGGACATCCCCGTGCGCCAGCTGGAGTGCTGCTCCGGCGACCTGGCCGACCTGAAGGTGAAGTCCTGCGACATCGAGGCCTGGTCCCCCCGGCAGAAGAAATACTTTGAGGTGTGCTCCTGCTCCAACATGGGGGACGCCCAGGCCCGCCGGCTGGGCATCCGCATCAAGGGCAAAGAGGGCAACTACTTCGCCCACACCCTGAACAACACCGTGGTGGCCCCGCCCCGGATGCTCATCGCCTTTTTGGAGAACAACCTCCAGGCCGACGGCAGCGTCCGCATCCCCGAGCCCCTGCGGCCCTACATGGGCGGCAAGGAGGCCATCCGGTAACACGCCTAGGAGAAAAAGAAAGGGCCGCCCCGGGTTTTCCCGGGGAGGCCCTTTGTGTGCTTTGGAAAAGCCTCTCAGGCGGAGGCGGTTTTTTTCAAAGAGGACCGCTTCTCCCAGAGGATGGAGAGAAAGAAGATCAGGGCGCTGAGCAGGAAAAGCCCTCCCACCAGGATGTAGAAGGAGTAGGCCCCCAAAGCGTCGAACAGGGCGCCGCCGAAGAGGTTGCCCAACATGCCCGCCACCGAGGACACCGCCACGAAAAAGGCCTGGGCGCTGGCCTTCAGGTGGGCGGGGGCCAGCTCGTACACATAGTTTAAAGAGGAGCCGATGAACAGCCCGTTGCCCAGGCCGTAGAAGGTGCAGCAGAAGAGCATCCCCGGCAAGTTCCTGGCGAACAGGGCAAAGCCCAGGCACTCCATGGCCATGAGCAGGGGGGAGAAGATCACCAGCACCTGCAACGGGAAGCGCCGGCGCAGTCGGACCATCAGCAGCAGGAAGGGGGCTTCAAACAGGGCCCTGTAGCCCATGAGCACCCCGTACTGGCCGGAGGAGACCCCCACGGCGCTCATAAAGTAGGGGATGTAGTTGCTTTCGCAGGCGGTGCACAGGTAGAAGAACAGGGCGAAAAAGAGGAACAGCACATAGGACCGGTTGCGCAGCAGCTCCCCCAGGTTCAGGCCCTTGCTCCCGGCATTTTGGGGCTGCTTTTTGGGGACGGGGTCCCGGGCGATGCAGGAAAAGAGGATGGGAACCACCATCAGCAGCCCGGAGATCCAGAAGGTGTTGCGCACCTGTACCAGGGGCAGCAGGGCGGTGATGAGGAGGCTTCCCACCGTGAACAGCAGGGAGCCCAGCCCCCGGAGCAGCCCGTAGTTCAGGTGCAGCTCGTTGGAGTTGCGCACCAGAATGTTTTCGGCAAAGGTGGCCATGGAGCCCCGGAAAAAGTTGATGGCGGAGAAAAAGCAGGTGAAAATCAGCACGGAAAAGGGAAGGCCCGTGGGGATCAGGGGCGCCAGGGCGTAAAACAGGGCCCCGCCGGCCAGCAGGGTGACGAGGACCTTTTTCACCGAGGAGATCTTGTCGCTGACCATGCCCCAAAAGGCCACCGAAGCGATGGACACCGCGGAGCCCACGGCGTTTAGAAGGCCCAGCTGGGAGGCGGAAAAACCCACCTCTTGCAGGTAGATATTCTGATAGTTGCCAAAGGCCCAGGCAAACCAGAACATGCCGTTTACCCCGATGAGAATCAGCGCCTGGCGGCCGTGGTAGTCCAAACGGGAAAAAAGGTGTCTCATGGAGACAGATCCCTCCTTGGGAATGGGGATAGTTTTCACGGGGGTTTCCCTTTCACGATCTCCCTAAAAATAAAGCAAAAGAGCCCTGCTGTCAATGGGTTTTTCAAAAAAGCCGGAAGAAAATGCGCGCCCCTCTCCCCGCCTCTGCGGAAGGCACAAAAAACCCGGGGAAAAAAGGGGGAAAAAGAGGGGAAAGGCCAAAAGGTGGAAAACCCAGGATTTTTCCTTGAAAAAAACAAAAGCCAATGCTATAATATCAGATTATTAGAAGGACACGACAGACTTGCGGAGAAAGAGAGTGTGGTTTCATGGAGTACAGAGAGAAGTTCCTCAAAGAAGGCCTGACTTACGACGATGTGCTGCTGATTCCGGCGGAGTCCAACGTGCTGCCCAGCGAGGTGGATTTCTCCACCAACCTGACCAGGACCATCCGTCTCAACGCCCCCATTATGACGGCGGCTATGGACACGGTCACAGAGGCGGATATGGCCATTGCCATCGCCCGGGAAGGGGGCATTGGCATCATCCATAAGAACATGTCCATCGAGCGCCAGGCCGACCAGGTGGACCGGGTGAAGCGCTCGGAAAACGGGGTCATTGTCAACCCCTTCTTCCTCTCCCCGGACAACCTGGTGAAAGAGGCCGATGAAATCATGGCCCGTTTTAAGATCTCCGGCGTGCCCATCTGCGAGGACGGGGTGCTGGTGGGCATCATCACCAACCGGGACATGCGCTTTATGGAGGGCAGCGATTTCGACCAGCCCGTGAAAAACGTGATGACCAAGGAGAACCTGGTCACCGCCCCGGTGGGCACCACCCTCAAGGACGCCCAGGAGATCCTCCGGCACCACCGCATTGAAAAGCTCCCCATTGTGGACGACCAGATGCGCCTGAAGGGCCTTATCACTATCAAGGACATCGAGAAAGCGGTGCAGTATCCCAACTCCGCCCGGGACAAGGGCGGCCGGCTGCTGTGCGGCGCGGCCATCGGCGCCACCCGGGACGTGCTGGACCGGGTCGCCGCCCTGGTGGAGGCCCAGGTGGACGTGGTCACCCTGGACTCCGCCCACGGCCACAACAACGGCGTGCTGGAGGCGGTGCGCCGGGTGAAGAAGGCCTATCCCGACCTGCAGGTGATCGCCGGCAACGTGGCCACCGCCGAGGGCACCAAGGCCCTGATCGACGCGGGCGCGGACTGCGTGAAGGTGGGCATCGGCCCCGGCTCCATCTGCACCACCCGGGTGGTGGCGGGCATCGGCGTGCCCCAGATCACCGCCGTGTTCGACGCCGCCCAGGAGGCCATGAAGCACGGGGTGCCCGTCATCGCCGACGGGGGCATCAAGTACAGCGGCGACATTGTCAAAGCCCTGGCCGCCGGCGCCGACGTGGTCATGCTGGGCAGCATGGTGGCCGGCTGCAAAGAGGCCCCCGGCGAGTACGAGCTGTACCAGGGCCGGCAGTTCAAGGTGTACCGGGGCATGGGCAGTCTGGGCGCCATGGCCAAGGGCAGCGGCGACCGGTACTTCCAGGGGGAGCAGAAGAAGTTCGTCCCCGAAGGGGTGGAGGGCCGCGTGCCCTACAAGGGGCCCCTGGCGGACACCATCTTCCAGATGCTGGGAGGCCTGCGCTCCGGCATGGGCTACACCGGCTGCGCCACCATCCAGGAGCTCCACGACAAGGCCCAGTTCGTGAAGATCACCGGTGCGGGCCTGAAGGAGAGCCATCCCCACGACATCCAGATCACCAAGGAGGCCCCCAACTACTCCTTCCACGTGGGGTGATTCCCCCTTTCCGGAAAAATGTAAATTTCCCCGGAAATCTCCCTTGACAAACGGCCAAACATCGAGTATAATTAGTGGCGCTCCATCCGTGAGATGGGGCGCTGATATGGCGGTATAGCTCAGCTGGCTAGAGCATTCGGTTCATACCCGAAGTGTCACTGGTTCAAGTCCAGTTACCGCTACCATACGGCCCGGTGGTCAAGCGGTTAAGACACCGCCCTTTCACGGCGGTAACACGAGTTCGATTCTCG
>CALWIE010000210.1 GCA_944380625.1 uncultured Clostridia bacterium | reverse complement strand
GTCTTCTTCTGCACCACGGTGCAGGGGCCGGCCTGGATCAGGGTGACGGGCACCACATGGCCGGCTTCATCGAAGATCTGGGTCATGCCGATCTTTTTGCCGATGATCGCTTTCTCCATGATTGGATCTTCCTCCTATATAAAGGTTATTGGTCGGCGTAGATGACCGCCCCAATGGGCTGGGCAGTCAGTGCTCCGACGACTTGACCCGCCTGTCTCTAAAGTGCGACAAGCTGCGGTACAAACAGGTTCATGCCCCGGCGGTCAGACAAGCTCTGAAATCCGCCGGATTTTTTCGCCAGGCAAGGCGGGGCGCCGCAGGCAGTACCGGGTGTACGGCAAGGCGGCCCAACGCCGCATGGCGGAAAAAGGCGGGGGATTACAGCTTAATTTCAATCTCCACGCCGGCCGGCAGCTCCAGGCTCATCAGGGCCTCCACCGTCTTGGGGGAGGGCTTGACCACGTCGATGAGGCGCTTGTGGGTGCGGCGCTCGAACTGCTCCCGGCTGTCCTTATACTTGTGGGTGGCCCGCAGGATGGTGACCACTTCCTTCTTGGTGGGCAGGGGGATGGGGCCGGAGACGGCGGCGCCGGTGCGCTTGGCGGTCTCCACGATCTTCTCGGCGCTCTGGTCGATGAGCTGGTGGTCATAGGCCTTGAGCCGGATACGGATCATTTCTTTCTGTGCCATTTGATGTTTCCTCCTTGATACATACGAAGTTTGAGTTTGTCTTGCTCGCTCGTCCTTCATACGGGAGAAGGCTTCTTGATACACGTTATCGTGCGTATCATTCCGTGACATGAAAGAAACCGGCATGACAGCAGGCCGGTTCCACCCATTCGCGGCGATATACGCCGTGTCCAGGTCCTTCAGCCGCCCGATCGTCGGACATACTCCGCGGAAGTTACCGGCTCGCGCCGCAATCTCCCGCATCATCGCAGACTGCGCCCTTACAGGCGCTTTGCTATCATACAACAACATTCCCGTGTGTGTCAAGGATTTTTTCAAAAAATTTTCTCTCTTTTTGCCAAAGTTTTTGCCCCCGTTTTTGTATACTTTATCTTGTGGTTTTCTCCCTCTTCTCCCCACAACGGGCGGGGACAGTCCGCCCCGCCCAAAAAATCCCCCTGAACTGAAATTTTCCTCTTGACTGTAGACCGGGTGGATACCTTACACTAGGCACAGAGAAAGGGGGAACTCCCATGACCATCAAGGAGCTGGAGCAGCGCACCGGCCTACCCCGCACCAGCATCCGCTTCTATGAGCAGGAAGGACTGCTGAACCCGGAGCGGCGGGAGAACAACTACCGGGATTACTCAGAGGAGGACGCCCGCACCCTGGAAAAGATCAAGCTGCTGCGGCAGCTGGGTCTGGACCTGGACGCCATCCGCCGCCTTCAGGCGGGGGCGCTCGCCCTGAGCCAGGCCCTCGCCGGGCAGGCCCTGGTCCTGGAGGGGGACCGGGACGACCTGGCGCGCTATGCCCGGGTGTGCGAGGAGCTGAGCCGGACGGAGACCTCCTACGACAGCCTGGACCCGGAGCCCTGGCTGGCCGCTCTGGAGGAGAAGTCTCTCCCCCTGTCCCGGCGGGTGGACCCGGCGGAGCAGGACACCATTGCCGCCGCCCCCTACCCCTGGCGGCGGTTTTTCGCCCGGATGCTGGATCTGAGCCTGACCAGAATGCTCTGGTCCGCCCTGCAATATCTTGTCCTCCATTGGTACTGGCCGGATTACGGCCTGATGGGGTTCGCGGAGGGCTTTGTCAGCGCCTGGGGAAGCTGGGTGCTCCTCCTGATCGCGGAACCCATCCTGCTGTGCACCTGGGGATACACCCCCGGCAAGTGGCTGCTGCGGCTGAAGGTGCGCCGGGAGGACGGGAGCAAGCTGGACTGGGAGCAGGCCTTCATCCGGGCTGTCTGGATCTTCTTCCGGGGCTATGCCCTGGGCATCTTTCTCCTGAATCTCCTGGCCCTGGGCACCTGCTATGACCGGTGCAAAAAGGACCAGGTGATGCCCTGGGACCAGGGCCTGCGGTACACCGTCCGGCCCGCCGGGAAAAAGCGGATCGCGGTCTTTGCGGCCATCTTCCTGCTGAACCCCTTCCCTTATGTCATAGATGACCTGAGCTGGCGCCTGCCCAACCCCGCCGGCCCCCTCACCCCGGAACAGGTGGTGGAAAATTACAACTTCCTGGAGCAGCGGGTGGAGAGCGTCTGGGGGGAGCGGCCCCGGCTGTCCCTGGAGCCGGACGGCCGCTGGCGGGAGGCTCCCCCCGCCTATCAGGAGGACTGGGTGTGGCTGGAGCGGGGGGACAGCGAGTGGGGCCCGGGGGAGGTTAGCACCGACGAGGACGGCTATGTCACCGGTTTCTCCCTTATCTGGTCCCCCAAGGGGAACCCCTACGGGGAGAGCCTGGAGCTGTGGTGGCCCACCACCGAGTTTCTGCCCAACCTGTTTTTGGCCCTCTCCCCGGGGGCGGAGGGCTGGTCCTTCCCCTGGGAGAAGGCGTTTTCGGAGAAGCGGGCGGAGGCCGTGGGCCTGACCATGGCCCTGGACAAGGCAGAGTTTTCCCAGGCGGGCAGCACCCTGTCCGAACAGTGGGAGGAGCTGGGGAACCTCACCGGGACGGTGGAGGTGCTGGACAGCCAGGGCTACCAGTCCACCCTCGAGGCGGGGCGGCTCCTCCAGGAGGACCCGGGGAGGGGGACGCTGACCATCCGCTTTGCCGCCGCCCTGCCCGATTGACGCTCCCCGCCCCATTTCGTACAACGGGGACAGGCCCCGCGGCCGGGACCCCAAGGCCCGGAAGCCGCGAGGGCGGGGCCGGCGGTACATTTTGCAGCTTTTCCTGCATCTTGACAGCCCCACCGGACCATATTACAATAGAATCGGCATATCTGGAATGGCCGTCCCGGGCGCAGAGCGGGCGCACCGGGGCGGGACGCAAAGAAAGGATGGATGATTATGCCAGATCTGTTGTACGAGGTCCAGGGCCATCTGGCCCGGATCACCCTGAACCGGCC
>CALWIE010000209.1 GCA_944380625.1 uncultured Clostridia bacterium | reverse complement strand
GAGACCTCGGCCTGGACCTTCTGGATGAACTCCTCCACAGCCATGGAGCCCAGGTCCCCGTCCTTCCGGTGGCGCACGGAGACCGCCCCGCTCTCCATCTCCTTGTCGCCCACCACCAGCATGTAGGGGGTCTGCTGGAGCTGGGCCTCCCGGATCTTATAGCCGATCTTCTCGTTGCGCACGTCGCACTCCACCCGCAGGCCGGCCCCGTCCAGCTGCTGCTGGAGCTTCTGGGCAAACTCGTGGTGCCGCTCGGAAATGGGCAGGATCACCGCCTGCACCGGGGACAGCCACAGGGGGAACTTGCCGGCAAAGTGCTCGGTGATGACGCCGATGAACCGCTCGATAGAGCCCAGCACCACCCGGTGGAGCATCACAGGCCGGTGCTTCGCCCCGTCGGCGCCCACGTACTCCAGCTCGAACCGCTCGGGCAGTTGGCTGTCCAGCTGGACCGTGCCGCACTGCCAGGTGCGCCCCAGGGAGTCGGCCAGGTGGAAGTCCAGCTTCGGGCCGTAGAAGGCCCCGTCGCCCTCGTTGACCTCATACTCCTTGCCCATCTCGGTGATGGCCTCTTTCAGGATGTCCTGGTTGTGCTCCCACTGCTCCACAGTGCCGATGTGGTCCTCGGGCATGGTGGAGAGCTCAATGGTGTAGGACAGGCCGAACACGGAGTAGACCTCGTCGAACAGCCGCACCTCGCCCTTGATCTCATCCTTGAGCTGCTCGGGGGTCATGAACAGGTGGGCGTCGTCCTGGGTGAAGCACCGCACCCGGAACAGCCCGTGCAGCGCGCCGGAGAGCTCGTGCCGGTGGACCAGGCCCAGCTCGCCCACCCGCAGAGGCAGGTCCCTATAGGAGTGGGGCTCGCTCTGGTAGACCAGCATCCCGCCGGGGCAGTTCATGGGTTTTACAGCGTAGTCCTCCCCGTCGATGACGGTGGTGTACATGTTGTCCTTGTAGTGGTCCCAGTGGCCGGAGCGCTCCCACAGGGCCCGGTTGAGGATGATGGGGGTGGAGATCTCCACATAGCCGTAGCGCTTGTGGACCTCTCTCCAGTAGTCGATCAAAAGGTTTTTGAGGACCATGCCCTTGGGCAGGAAGAAGGGGAAGCCCGGGCCCTCTTCGGCCATCATGAACAGGCCCAGCTCCTTGCCCAGCTTCCGGTGGTCCCGCTTCTTGGCCTCTTCTAGCATTTGCAGATGCTCGTCAAGCATACTCTGCTTGGGGAAGGAGACGCCGTAAACCCGGGTGAGCATCTTGTTCTTGGCGTCGCCCCGCCAGTAGGCCCCGGTGATGGCCGTCAGCTTCACAGCCTTGACGCAGCCGGTGCTCATCAGGTGGGGGCCGGCGCACAGGTCGGTGAAGTCCTCCTGCCTGTAAAAGCTGATGTTCTCCCCCTTGCCGGCGTGCTCGGCGATGAGCTCCTCCTTGTAGGGCTGGCCCTCCATCAGGGCCTGGGCCTCGGGGACGGGCAGCTCAAAGCGCTCCAGGGGGATGTTCTCCTTGATGATTTTCTTCATCTCGGCCTCGATCCCCGGCAGGTCCTCGGTGGAAAGGGGCTTTTCCATGTCGAAGTCGTAGTAAAAGCCGTTGTCGATGGCGGGGCCGATGGAGAACTTGGTGCCGGGGTACAGCCGCAGCACCGCCTGGGCCAGGATGTGAGAGGTGGTGTGCCAATAGGCGTGCTTGCCCTCCTCGCTGTCGAAGGTGAGGATCTCCAGGGCGCAGTCCCCCTCAATGGGGGTGCGCAGGTCCCGGACCTCCCCGTCGATCTTGGCGGCGCAGGCGGACTTGTAAAGCCCCATGCCGATGGACTTGGCCACCTCGGCGGGGGTCACGCCCTGCTCAAACTCCTTGACCTGGCCCTTTAAATCGATCTTTACCATAGTGAGTCTCCTTTCCGCCGGGGGGACAAAAAAGCGCCCGCCCCAGCAAAGCTCTGGGGCGGGCGCCTGGTCTCGAGAAAAAAATTTACCCAGCGTCCGCGGTTCCACCCGGATTCAAAGCGCCCGCCCCCCTTGGGAAAGCCAGAGGCGCTTCCTCGTTGCGGCCTGTAACGGGGCCATCCCGCCGCTCCTTAAAGGGGAAATCCCCCGATCGGGCGGTGCTCAGAGGCGGTTTCCCTTTCCCGGACAGGCGCGGCCGCTTTCAGCCGGCGGCGGCCCCTCTCTGTTCCCCGTCCCCCGGGGAAAAGGCTTCCTCTTCCACGCATTTTTCACGTTCTTTGTGCCATCATAGCACCCCCCGCCGGGAAATGTCAAGAGGCCCGAAACAGGATTTGTGAAAACCTTTACAAATTTCTTGACAACCGCCCCCGGCAGGCGCTACAATAAATGCAAGTGCAACTGGCGCTTTTCATATACGATTTTCCTTGTTTTTCATTTTTACTTATTCTTTATTGAGTAATTTTCCATAAAAATCGCCGGATTCCGGCCATTTTATCCCCCCGCGCCTCTGCGGGAAAAAGGCGCGGCGCAATAAACCGCTAAGAGAGAATGAAACCGGAAGAAAAACTGTATAGAGAAAGGCGGCCACCCAGCGCTTACCCGGGGGAAAACCCTCCGGGGCCCCATATGTACCTGGACTTTGAAACCCATAAAAGCACAAGGAAAAGGAGGTGCCTGATTGGGCCAAGTAAGTGTGTGGCTGTGCATCGTCATCGCTGTCCTAGCCGCCGCCGTGGCGGGGGGAGCCGCCTTCCTGCTGGGGGCGGTCTACCGCAAGAATAAAGCGGAGGCGGAGATCGGCTCCGCCGAGCAGGAGGCCAAGCGGATTGTGGCCGACGCCATTAAGACCGCCGAGGCCAAAAAGAAGGAGATCGTGCTGGAGGGCAAGGACGAGCTGCACCGCCTGAGAGACGAGTCGGAAAAAGAGCTCAACAGCCGGCGCAAGGAGATCCAGCATCAGGAGAGGCGCATCCTCCAAAAAGAGGAGAGCCTGGAGAAAAAGCTGGAGAACATGGAGCGCAAGGAAAACCAGATCGACCAGAAAAACCGCAAGGCCGACGAACGCCTGCAAGAGGCCGAGGCCGTAAAGAAGAGCCAGTTCGACATGCTGGAGAAAATCTCCTCCTTCACGGTGGAGCAGGCCAAGGAATACCTGCTGCAAAACCTGGAGAACGAGCTGGTCCACGAAAAGGCCGTAAAGATCCGGGAGTTCGAGCAGCAGGCCAAGGAGGAGTCGGATAAGTCCGCCCGGGAGATCATCGCCCTGGCCATCCAGCGGTGCGCGGCGGACCATGTGTCCGAAGCCGCCATCAGCGTGGTGCCCCTGCCCAACGACGAGATGAAGGGCCGCATCATCGGCCGGGAGGGCCGGAACATCCGTGCCATCGAGACCCTCACCGGCGTGGATTTGATCATCGACGACACCCCCGAGGCCATCACCCTCTCCAGCTTCGAGCCGGTCCGCCGGGAGGTGGCCCGCATCGCCCTGGAGAAGCTCATCGCCGACGGGCGCATCCACCCCACCCGCATTGAGGAGACGGTGGAAAAAGCCCGCCGGGAGGTGGAGAACACCATCAAGCAAGAGGGCGAGCGCGCCGTGCTGGAAGTGGGCCTGGGCGGCGTCCACCACGAGCTGGTCAAGCTCTTGGGCCGCCTGCGCTACCGCACCAGCTACGGGCAAAACGTCTTAAACCACTCCCTGGAGGTGGCCTACCTTTCGGGGATCATGGCCAGCGAATTGGGGCTTGACCCCACGGTGGCTAAGCGGGCGGGCCTGCTCCACGACATCGGCAAGGCCCTGGACCACGAGATGGAGGGCTCCCACGTGCAGATCGGCGTGGACGTGGCCCGCAAGTACCGGGAGAGCGAGGCGGTCATCCACGCCATCGCCGCCCACCACGGGGACGTGGAGGCCAAAACGGTCATCGCCTGCATTGTCCAGGCCGCCGACGCCATCTCCGCCGCCCGTCCCGGCGCCCGCCGGGAGAACCTGGAGAACTACATCAAGCGCCTGGAAAAGCTGGAAGAGGTGGCCTCTTCCTTCGACGGGGTGGACAGCTGCTACGCCATTCAGGCAGGCCGCGAGATCCGGGTGATGGTGAAGCCCGAAAAGGTCTCCGACGAGCAGATGACCCTGCTGGCCCGGGAGATCTGCAAGAAGATCGAGGCCGACCTGGACTATTCCGGCCAGATCAAGGTGAACATGATCCGGGAGAGCCGGACGGTGGATTACGCAAAGTAAGCTCTTGCGCACTCGCCGTCCCCAGGGAATCCCTCGGCTGTGAAACAGCCGCCTTTTCCCTCGGAAAAGCATGGGGATTCTCCGCTGGATGCATAGCGCCAAATGAGGATTTGGCGCAGCCTGCCAAGGGAATCACGCAGGGACGTACTTTTTGGGGTGCGTCCCTGGTTTCTTTCAAAGGGGGTTTTTCTTTGAACATTCTGTGCATCGGGGACGTGGTGGGGAGCATCGGCTGCCAGTTCCTGCGGGACCGCCTGCCCGCCCTAAAAAAGGCCAAGGGAATCGACCTGGTCATTGCCAACGGGGAGAACTCCGCCGACGGCAACGGCCTCACCCCCGCCTCGGCGGAGCACCTGTTCCAAAGCGGGGTGGATGTGATCACCACCGGCAACCACAGCTTCCGCCGGAGAGAGAGCTACGAGCTCTACGACACCTGCGAGACCCTCTTGCGCCCGGCGAACTTCCCCGCCGCGGCCCCGGGCCGGGGCCTGTGCGTGGTGGACCTGGGCAGGGTGCAGGTGGCGGTCATCAACCTGATGGGCACCGTGTACCTGGAGAGCCTGCGCTGCCCCTTTGAAACCCTGGACGCCCTGCTGCAAACCCCGGGCCTGCCCCGGCTGTGCGTGGTGGACTTCCACGCCGAGGCCACCGGGGAGAAGCGGGCTCTGGGCTTTTACGCCGACGGGCGGGTGACAGCCCTGTTCGGCACCCACACCCACGTGCCCACGGCGGACGCCTGCCTGCTGCCCCGGGGCACCGGCTACCTCACCGATGCGGGCATGACCGGGGTGATCGACTCGGTGTTGGGGGTCAAGGCGGAGATCATCATCGGCAAGCTGCGCACCAAGATGCCCGCCCGGTTCGACCTGGCCAAAGGCCCCTGCAAAATGGACTGCGTCCTCTTTTCCGCCGACGAGCGCACCGGCCTGTGCACCGGAGTGGAGCGCCTGACCATCACCTGACCCCCCGCCCTGCCCTTTGGGGCGGGGCTTTTTTATTTGGGATTTTTAGAAATCATCCGGGAACGATTGTATTTTTGAAAAAACTGTGATAAACTAAACGGAAGATATACCATCTACCGTGTGAAGGATGTGTTAACCGTGATTTCAGGTGCTCAACTGAAAAATGCCATCGTATCCGGCTCCAACAACATTGCCAAGTTCAAAAAGCAGATCAACGACCTGAACATCTTCCCCGTGCCCGACGGCGACACGGGTACCAATATGTCCATGACCATCGGCGCCGCCGCCGAAGCCATGAAAGAGCTGGAAGAGGGCGTCACCGCCGCCGGGGCAGCCAAAAAGGCCGCCTCCTCCATGCTGCGGGGGGCCCGGGGCAACTCCGGCGTCATCCTGTCCCTGCTGTTTAGGGGCATCTCCAAGGCCCTGGAGGGCCGGGAGGAGATCTCCGCCGAGGACCTTGTCGCCGCCCTGGAGCTGGGGGTGGAAGAGGCCTACAAGGCCGTGATGAAGCCCACCGAGGGCACCATCCTCACCGTGGCCCGGGTGGCCGCCGAGCGGGCCCGGGAGGCCCTGGAGCTGGGCGGCGTCCCGGTACAGGTGTAGGACGCCGCCTGCATGGGCGCCGCCGACGCCCTGGAGGAGACCCCCGAGCTGCTGCCCGTGCTGAAAAAGGCCGGCGTGGTGGACGCGGGCGGCCAGGGCCTGTGCCTGATCTTCGAGGGGATGCTCAGCGTGTTCCGCAGCGGCATTGTCCTGGAGTGCGGCCTCTCCGAGGAGGAGCGGGCCCAGGAGACCGCCGAGTTCTTCCGCAACGTGGCCGCGGAGTTCGACAGCGAGATCAACTTTACCTACTGCACCGAGTTTGTGGTGGGCCGGGACCCGGAGGTCCAAAAGGACCCCCTGGACCTGCGCCTGTTTTTAGAGACCATCGGCGACTGCGTGGTGGTGGTGGACGATGAGGAGATCATCAAGACCCACGTCCACACGGAAAACCCGGGCGACGCTTTGCAGGCCGCCCTGGAGTATGGCCAGCTGCTCACCGTGAAGATCGAGAACATGAAGGAACAGCACCGCCGCAACGCCGAGGAAAACGAGGCCCAAAAGGCCGCGGCTGCCCTGGAGCAGCCCCAGCCCCAGCGGGAACCCCTAAAGCCCCAGGAGCCCACCGAGGAGATGGGCTTCATCTCCGTGGCGGCAGGCGAGGGCCTCAAGAGCCTGTTCCTAGATTTGGGCTGCGCCAATGTGGTCAGCGGCGGCCAGACCATGAACCCCTCCACCGAGGACCTGCTGGAGGCGGTGCTGGCCACCCCCGCCAAAAAGGTCTTCATCCTGCCCAACAACAAGAACATCCTCATGGCCGCCCAGCAGACCGTGCCCCTGGCCACCGACCGGGAAGTGGTGGTCATCCCCACCCGGACCATCCCCCAGGGCCTGTCCGCCATGCTGGCCTTTGACCCCGACATGAGCCCCGAGGAGAACCAGGAGGCCATGCTGGAGGCCGCCGGCAACGTGGACACGGGCCTTGTGACCTTCGCCGCCCGGGACTCCGAGTTCGGCGGGCACAACATCCGCCACGGGGACATTTTGGGCCTGAAGAACGGCAAGCTGGAATATATCGAGAAGGACCCGGTCAGCGCCTGCGTGCGTGTGGCCCGTTCCTTCGCCAACAAGCACACCTCTTTCATCACACTGATCTATGGCGAGGGCATCACCCAGGAGCAGGCCGAGGAGGCCAAGCGCCGCCTGGAGGACCGCCTCCACGGGGACGTGGAGATCACCCTGGTGGACGGCGGGCAGCCGGTGTACTACTTCATCATCAGCGTGGAGTGACCTGCCTCCTGGCCACACGGAAACACAGCGAGAAACCTTTCTCTTTGGGAAAGGTTTCTTTTTGTCCGCCCAGAAGACGGAACGGAGGCGCGTATGAAACTCTATATCACGGGGCCGGTGGGCAGCGGGAAAACCACCCTGGCCCGGCAGCTCTCACAAAAAACCGGGGTCCCCTGCTTCCACCTGGACCAGGTGGCCCACCAGCCGGACCCGGACCGTCCCGGCGGCAACCGGAAGCGGCCAGAGGCGGAGCGGGACGCCCTGTTCCGCTCCATCCTGGCGCGGGAGGACTACATCATCGAAGACACGGGACGGCGCTGCTTTGCGGCGGGCATGGAACAGGCGGAGCAGGTCCTGCTGCTGGAGCCCTCCCCCCTGCTGCGGCGGAAACGGGTGGCGGCCCGGTGGCTGCGGCAGAACCTGGGCCTGGAAGCCTGCGCCTACCGCCCCACCTTTGCCATGCTGCGCAGCATGTTCCGCTGGAGCCGGGAGTATGAGAACGGCCAGGACGGGGTGCGGGAGCGGGCGGCCCAGTTTCCGGAAAAGCTCACCGTGCTCCGCAGCAAAAAAGACATCCGGCGCTGGATGCGGGACTTGGAACAGTGACTGGAGGAAAGGAGGTTTGCCATGCCATCCCTCTTTGAAATGGACATCCAAAATTTAAAGGGCGTGGGGGAAAAGCGGAAGAAGCTCTTTGAGAAGCTGGGCGCCCCCACCGTGGGGGACCTGCTGCGGCTCTACCCCCGGGCCTATGAGGACTGGAGCCTCCACACGCCCATCCGGGAGACCGTCTTGAACGAGACGGCAGTGGTGAAGGCCACCGTGCTGCGCACCCCCAGCGAAACCCGGGTCCGGGGGGGCAAGACCCTCTACAAGACCATCGTCACCGACGGGGAGTCGGACCTCTCCCTGACCTTTTTCAACAACCGCTACATCCCCTCCCTCCTGCGGCAGGGCCAGACCTACCTGTTCCGGGGGAAGGTGGGGGGCACCTTCCTGCGGCGGGAGATGCTCTCCCCGGAGTTTCTGCCAGAATCCAAAGGGCTTGCCATCCAGCCGGTGTACCCGGCCACGGCGGGGCTCTCCTCCCGGCAGATCGCCGCGGCGGTGCAAAACGCCCTCTCCCTGCTGCCAGAGCAGCTCCAGGACCCCCTGCCGGACCCCCTGCGGGAGAAATACCACCTGTGTACCCTGCGCTACGCTTTGGAGACCATCCACTTTCCCAAAAACCAGGAGGAGATCGCCGCCGCCCGGTTCCGGCTGGTCTTCGAGGAGTTCCTGGTGCTGCAGCTGGGGCTTCTGGCCATCAAGAGGGGGCGCAAGCAGGAAAACCTCCACCAGGTGCCCCCGGGCTTTCCCGAGGACTTTTGCGGCCTGCTGCCCTTTGCCCTGACCGGGGCCCAGCGGCGGGCCATCGCCGAGGCGGTGGCGGACATGGCCGGCCCCTCCCCCATGAACCGGCTCATCCAGGGGGACGTGGGAAGCGGCAAGACCGCCGTGGCCGCCGCCCTGTGCTGGGACGTGATCCAAAACGGGATGCAGGCGGCCCTGATGGCCCCTACGGAGATCCTGGCCAACCAGCACTACCACTCCCTCAACGCCCTGCTGGAGCCCGCCCATATCACCTGCGCCCTGCTCACCGGTTCCGCCAAGCCCGGGGAGAAGCGGAAACTCTACCAGGCCCTGGCCGACGGGCGCATCCAGCTGGTCAT
Organism: uncultured Clostridia bacterium; assembly: GCA_944380625.1. The sequence goes on along the minus strand of CALWIE010000209.1, from coordinate 11,456 downwards.
CGGCACCCACGCCCTCCTCAGCGAGAAGGTGGAGTTCCAAAACCTGGGGCTGGTCATCACCGACGAGCAGCACCGGTTCGGGGTGAGGCAGCGCTCCGCCCTGGCCCAAAAGGGGGCCTCCCCCCACCTGCTGGTCATGAGCGCCACCCCCATCCCCCGCACCCTGGCCCTGATGGTCTACGGGGATTTGGACATCTCCATCCTGGACGAGCTGCCTCCCGGCCGGCAGAAGATCGAGACCTACCTGATCGACCCGGGAAAGCGCCGCCGGGCCTTTGGCTACGTGCAAAAACACCTGGACGAGGGCCGCCAGGGGTATCTCATCTGCCCCATGATCGACGAGGACGAGACAGGCCTCAAAAGCGTCACCCAGTACGGCCAGGAGGTGAAGGAGGCCTTTCCCACCGCCACGGTGGGGCTCCTCCACGGCAGGATGAAGCCCCAGGAAAAGGAGGCGGTGATGGCCGCCTTCGCCGCTGGGGAGACCCAGCTGCTGGTGTCCACCACCGTGGTGGAGGTGGGGGTGGACGTGCCCAACGCGGTGATCATGGTCATCGAGAACGCCGAGCGCTACGGCCTGTCCCAGCTCCACCAGCTGCGGGGGCGCATCGGCCGGGGGCGGCACGCCTCCACCTGCATCCTCATCACAGGCGCCCAGAACGAGGAGACCCTAAAGCGCCTAAAGCTCTTCCGGGACACTTCCGACGGCTTCCAGATCGCCGAGGCGGACCTGAAGCTCCGGGGCCCCGGGGACTTTTTCGGCCAGCGGCAGCACGGCCTGCCCCAGCTGAAAATCGCGGACATGGCCGGGGACATGGAGGTGCTCCGCCAGGCGCAAAACTGCTCTAAGGAGCTCTTTGCCCAAAACGCCCTGGCCCAGCCGGCCTACAAGGGCCTGCGGGGGGAGATCCGCCGGCTCTTTTCAAAAACCGGCGGCAGCGAGGTGGTCCTCTGACCCCTTTTCTCAAAACGAAGCGGCCCCCTGCCGGGGAAACTCCCCAGGCAGGCGGCCGCGGTTTCTTTTCGGGAACCTCACATGTCCCGGTACTTGCGCACCTTGCGCAGCTGCTTCTGCTTGCGCCGGTACAGGAAGATAAGAAAGATGTAGATCACAATCAGCAGGACGATCACCGCCATGATGATCAAAAACCAGGGCGAGGTGAGCACCGAGGCCCCCTGGGTCACAAAGGAGAGCATCTCGCTGCGGGAAACGGACTCGGCCGCCACCAGGGGGACCGTGGCGATCACCTCCCCGGCGTAGCTCAGGGTGGCGGTGCCCACCTGCTCCCCCCGCTCAATGGGGGCCTGGACGCTCTCGGGCAGGTCCGGGTCCACGATGATACTGGAGCTGTCCACGCCGCTGGGAAGCATGACGAACACGTTCTCCCCCGCCACCAGCTGCAAGGTGTCCTGCCGCCAGGCGTACTCCAAGGGCACGTCGGCCATCACGTCCCCCTGGGCGGCCACGGTGCGCTTGGAGAGGCTGGTCAGGGCCCAGCGGAACAGGGTGGCCGCGTCCAGCATCTCCCCGTGAAGGGAGACGTACTCCCCGTTTGCGTCCACCGAGGGGCTGCCCAGGCAGCACACCACATAGGTGTAGCCCTCATAGGTGGCCGAAGCCACAATGCAGTAGCCCGCCTGGTCGTGGGATCCCGTCTTGATGCCCGTGGCATAGGGGTAGTAATAGCTCACGTTGTCGCTGGCGTAGTTGGTGAGCATCCGGTTGGTGGTGCTGGCGGTGCGCACCAGGTCCGGGTCGTCCACCGGGTGGTAGTTGTAGGCGGTGGTTCCGGTGATCTCCGTAAAGTGGGGCAGGCTCATGGCGTACTTGGTGATGGTCACCATGTCCCGGGCGGAGGCGTAGTGGTTCTCGTTGTGAAGGCCGTGGGGGTTAGTGAAGTGGGTATTTTGGCAGCCCAGCTCCTGGGCCTTCTCGTTCATCAGCTGGACAAAGTAGCTGCGGCCAGTGTAGTCGCTGCCGTCAAAGCCCTCTTCCCCGTAGGCGGGGGCCATTTCCCCGGCGGCGTCCCCCGCCCCGGACTCGGGGTCGTCCCCGCCCCCTTGGGAGGAGGCCGCAAGCTTCCCCTCGGCGTGGAGCTGGTCCACATACTTTGCCAGGGTGAGGGCGGCGTTGTTGCCCGAGGGCACCATCATCAGGTAGAGCATGTCAAGGCCTGTGTAGGTCTCCCCCACATCGAACTCGGCCACGGAGCTCCCTGTGCCGGTGAGCTCGTCCACCACGCTCTGGGGGATGGTGATGCGGGCGTTCTCCACATCGGGGATGTTCTCGTAGGCCACGATATAGGTCATAATCTTCGTCAGGGAGGCCATGGGGAGCCGCTCGTCCGCGTTCTCCGAGTAGACCACCGTGTCCGTGTCCAGGTTGAGCATCAGATAGGCCTTGCAGTGGTGGCTGTTGGGGTTGTTGTCCTTATCCGTGTCCCACCCGTAGTCGAACCCCTCTGCCGAAACGGGCGCGGCCCAGGCGGCAAAAAGGCATACCGCGGCTGTCAGCACAGCCGCAAACCGCTTTAGTTTTTTCATGATCGCCAAGTATCCTTTCCTGTGGTGTAGACAAAAGGGAAGCGCCAGTCCCTTCCCATTCCCCGTAAAATGTGCTACAATAGCACCATCGGTTTACCATAAACAGGCGTCGTTCCCATTCTACCCTATTTTGGGGAAAAAGGAAACCCTGTAATTCTTACAAATTTTAAAAAAGGAGGCCTTCATGAAGCTTTTCCACACCTCGGACTGGCACCTGGGGAGGATGCTCTACGGGCGCAGCCTGCTGCCGGACCAGCGCCGGTTTTTAGAGCAGGTGTTCCTGCCGGCGGTAGAGCGGGAGAGGCCCGCCTGCGTGATCGTCGCCGGGGATGTGTACGACCGGCAGATCGCCCCGGTGGAGGCCATCCAGCTCTTTGACCAGACCCTCGCCCGGCTGCTGGAGCTGGGGGTGAAGGTCTGCGTCATCGCCGGAAACCACGACGGCGCCGGGCGGCTGGCCCTGCTCAAGGGGGCCCTGCGCCAGAGCGGGGCCTACTTTGCCACCGAGCTCTCCGACGCCCTCTCCCCCGTCCTTCTGGAAGAGGGCGGGGAGCGGCTGCAGCTGTTTTTAGTGCCCTATTTCGACACCGCCCAGGCCCGGGAGTTTTTGGGGGACGGCTCCCTGCGGGGGGAGGGCCCGTGCATGGAGGCCTTGCTCGGGCGGCTTTTCCCCCTGTTCGAGCCCGGGGCGGGAAAGGTCCTTGTGTCCCACTGCTTTGCCGCCGGGGCCTCTACCTCCGACTCGGAGAGCACCCTGTTCGTGGGGGGCAGCGGCCAGGTGCCGCCCACCCTGTTCGACCCCTTCGACTACGCGGCCCTGGGGCACCTTCACGGCCCCCAAAAGGCCGGCGGGCGGGGCAGGTACTCCGGTTCGCCCCTGAAGTACTCGGTGGACGAGGAGCGCCAGCCCAAGGGCTATGTCCGGCTGGAATGGGACGGCGCCGCCATGGAGGAGGAGTTCGTCCCCTGCGCCCCCCTGCGGGACGTGCGGCGGGTGGAGGGGCTTTTCCAGGACCTGCTGGCGGCGGGGGAGCGCTCCCCCTGCCAGGACTATGTGGAGCTGGTGCTCAAGGACCCCGCCCCGGTGATGCTGGCGGCCCAGCGGCTGCGCCCCTTTTATCCCAACCTGCTCTCGGTCTCCAACCCCTGGATGGCGGAGGGCGCCGCCGGGGAGAGGTCCTCCCGGCTCAAGGGGAAGGACAGCCTGACGGTGTTCTCCTCCTTTTTGGAGGAAGTGTGCAAAGCCCCGCCCGACGGGGAGGACGAAGCCCTGTTCCGGGAGGTTTTAGAGGAATCCCAAGAACCCTGACAAAAAGCCGAAAGGAGGGAGGCCCATGCGGCCGCTGCGCCTGCTGCTACAGGCCTTCGGGCCCTATTTGGAGCGCACGGAGCTGGATTTCCGCCCGTTTCAAGAGAAGGGGCTGTTTCTCATCACCGGCCCCACCGGCGGCGGGAAAACCGCCCTGCTGGACGCCATGTGCTTCGCCCTGTACTGCCGGGCCACCGGCGGCAGGCGGAGCTTTTCCGCCATGCGCTGCATGAGCGCCCCCCAGGAGACCCCCACCCTGGTGGAGTTCGACTTCGCCCTGGAGCAGGAGACCTACCGCTTCCGGCGCACCCAATACGTCCACTTAAAGCGGGGCACCCAGGAGCCGGAGCTGCGGGAGTCCCACGAGTGCTTCCGCTGGGAAGGGGAGGAGTTCCGCCTGCTGGAGAGCGGCAGCGAGAGCGCCGTGCGCCGCCGGGCGGAAAACCTGCTGCACCTGACCTGCGAGCAGTTTTCCCAGGTGATTGTCCTGCCCCAGGGGGATTTCCTTCGGCTGCTACGGGCCAACTCCAAGGACTAAGGGGAAATGCTGCAAACCCTGTTCTCCGCCGGGCTCTGGCGGCGGGTCACGGAGAATTTCCACCGGCGGGCCCGGGGGCTGGAAGAGGACATCCGCCAAAGGGAGGCCCTGCGGGCCTCCCTGCTGCAAAAAGAGGGGGCCGAGTCCCTCCCCGCCCTGGAGGAGCGCCGGGAGGCCCTGGCCCAAAAGGAGGAGGCCCTGCGCCGGGAGAGCCAGGAGCTGGCCCAAAAACTGGAGAGCCAAGAGGCCCTTTTAAAGGCCGCAGAGGCTTACTTCCAGCGGAAGGCGTCCCTCCAGGAGGCCCAGGCCGCCGCAGGCAGGGCCCAGGAGGCCCTGGCCCAGGCGCAGCAGGCCGCCGCCCAGGTCCCTGGAAAGCGGGGGCAGGCAAAAAAGCTCCGGGAGCAGGCCGTGGTCCTGGCCCAGGAGGAGGCCCAGCTCGCCCAGCGGCGGGAGAAGCTGCTCCTGGCCCAGGCGGCCCAGGAGCGGGCCGCCGCCGCCCAAGAACGGGCCCGGCAGAAAAAAGAGGCCCTGGCCCAGCTGCGCCAGGCAGGGGAGGCCCTTGCCCAGCGGGTGGCAGAGGGCAGCGCCTTTGTGGCGAGCTGCCAGGCCGCCGCAGCACAGCTCCCCGCCCTGTTGGAGCGCCAGCTGGCCCTGGAAAAACAGGCCGCCGCCTGGCAGGAGCTCACCCTGCGGGAAGGGCGCCGCAAGGCCGCGAAACAGGCCTTAAGGGAGGCCCAAGAGGCCCTGGAGGGAAAAAAAGCGGTATGGGAAGCCCTCGCCCAGCGGCTGGAAGCCCAGGAGGCCCTGCTCCGCCGGGACGCCGCCTGGCAGCTGGCCCACACCCTGCGCCCCGGGGAGCCCTGCCCCGTCTGTGGGTCCCGGGAGCATCCGGCCCCCGGCTGGGGCGGCGCCGGGGAATCCCCCCTGGGCCCCGCCCCCCTGGAGGCCCTGCGCCGGCAGGAGAAAGCCGCCCGGGAGGAGCTGGGCAAGGCCGCGGCCCTGGCCCAGGCCCGGGAGACAGAGGCGTCCCAGGCGGGGGAATCCGCCCGGCAGCAGGAGGAGGCCTGCGAAGGGGGGCCCTCCCGGGAGGAGACCGCCCGGGAGCTGGAGGCCCTCAGCCAGCAGGCCGCCGCCTGCAAACGGGACGCCGCCCGGCTTTCCGCCGCCCGGGAAAAACTGCGGGCCCTGGGGGAGGAACGGGAGGCCCGGGCCCGGGAGGAGGCCGCCCTCCGGGAGGAGCTCTCCGCCCAGGCCGCCCAAGGGGAGGAGCTCCGCCGGCAGGCCGAAGAGGCCCTGGCAGCCTGCGCGGGGCTGGACCAGGCGGCCCTGGAGGCCGCTATCCTGCAAAAGCGCCGGGAGTACCAGGCCGGGGAGCAAGCCGCCGCCGGGCTGGAGGAGGAGTGCCGCCAGCTGGAAGCCCAGCGGGAGCGGGCCCTGGCCGGCCAGGCCTTGGCCCAGGAAACCCTCCGGCGGGCCCAGGAGGCCTTTGCCTCCTGCCCCGCCCCCTGGGGGAAGCCCCCGGAGCTCGTCGCCCTGCGGGAGGCCTGCGCCGCCCTGCGCCAAGAGGGCCTGGAGCGCCGGGAGGAGCTGGGCAAGGCCTCCAGCTCCCTGGGGGCCCTGGAGGGCTCCTTAAAGGAGCTGCGGGCCCTGGGGGAGGAGCTGGCCGGGCAAGAGGCCCGTTACGCCCGGGTGGCCCGGCTCTCCAAGTCCCTTTCGGGGGCAAACCCCCTTAAAATGCCCATCCTCCAGTACGTTTTAAGCGTCATGCTGGACGAGGTGCTCCACAGCGCCAACCGGTTTTTCTCCACCCTCAGCCGGGGGCGCTATGCCCTGCGCCTGATGGAGGGCCCCAAGGGGGGCAACTCCCTGGGAGGGCTGGACCTAGAGGTCTTGGACGGGGCCTCCATGCTGCCCCGGTCCATCGAGACCCTCTCCGGCGGGGAGCAGTTTTTGGCCTCCCTGTCCCTGGCCTTCGGCCTCTCCGACGTGGTCCAGGCCCACTCCGGGGCGGTGCGCCTGGACGCCCTCTTTATCGACGAGGGCTTCGGCTCCCTGGACGGGGAGACCGTGGACACCGCCATGAAGGCCCTGGCCCTGCTCCAGAGCAGCGGCCGCCTGGTGGGCATCATCTCCCATGTGTCCGAGTTAAAAAACCGCATTGGCTGCCGGGTGGAGGTCACCCGGGACGCCGCCGGCTTCTCCCATGCCAGCGCCCGCCCGGGCCTCTCCTGAGGCCCGCCGCCCCCTACAGAAAGGAAGGACTCCCATGAAAGTGACCTTTATCTACCACAGCTCTTACTTTGTGGAACTGGACCGCTGCTGCCTGCTGTTCGACTATTTCCGGGGAGAGATCCCCCAGGTGGACAAGCCCCTTTACGTCTTCGCCAGCCACAGCCACCCGGATCACTTCTCCCCCGCTGTCTTCCAGCTGGCCCAAAAGGGCAGGGAGGTCCACTACCTCCTCGCCGACGACATCCCGCCCCAAAAGGTGCCCCAGGAGCTCCGGGGCCAGGTGACCTTTACGGCGCCCCGGGCCTTTTACGAGATCGGGGAGCTGAAGGCCGCCACCCTGCGCTCCACGGACATGGGGGTCGCCTTTTTGGTCCAGTGCGAGGGCAAGTGCATCTACCACGCCGGGGACCTGAACTGCTGGGTGTGGGACGGTGCCCCCCGGTTCCAAAACGACCAGATGCGGGACGCCTACCGGGCGGAGCTGGAGCTTCTGCGGGGCAAGGAGATCGATGTGGCCTTTGTCCCCCTGGACCCCCGCCAGGAGGCGGACTTCGACCTGGGGATGCGGTACTTCTTCGAGGCCGCCGGGGCGGAGCACGTGTTCCCCATGCACATGTGGGGGGACTACAGCGTGGTGCCCCTGTTCAAGTCCACCCCTACCTACCGGGACTACGCCCCCCACGTGATGGACGTCTCCCAGCCGGGGCAGACCTTCCAGGTATAGGCGCAAAAAAGGGCCGCCGCAGACTGCGGCAGCCCTTTTCCCTGTTTCGATTTCCCTCAGCGCATGTGCCGGGGGGCGTATTTCCCGCCGGGGGAGGGCTCCTCCTGCCGGGGGGGCTCCCCCTCCTGCAGGGGGGCGGGCGCGGCCTTTTGGGGCCGGCGGGGAGGCTTCATGCGCAGCAGCCGGGCCAGGGCCTCCCCTTTGGGCAGCATGACCACGTCGTCGTAGTCCACCCCCCGGAACAGCACCACGCAGGCCCCGTACACCCCCACCGCCAGGAGGATGGCGGGCAGCACCGCCACCCGGGCGCTGACAAACTGGGAGAGGCCCCAGTAAAAGCCGTAGCTGACAGCCCCCATCACCCCGGCGGAGAGCACCAGGGGAAGCGCGGTCTTCACCACGCTGTCCATGTGGGGCAGGCTGCCCCGGATGGCGAACAGGTTGAGGACCACCATCACCACATAGGAGGCCACCGTGCTGATGGCCGAGCCCATGGCCGCCACCTCGGGGACGCCGATGAGCACGTAGGAGAGGGCGATCTTCACCAAGCCCCCCACGGCCATGTCCACCACAGGGCGGGTGGCCCTGCCGAAGGACTGCAAAATGGAGTTGGTGGTAAACAGCAGCCCGCTGAAGGCGATGGCCAGGCTGAGCATGGTCAGCAGGGGCGCGGCCTCCTCCGCCACCGCGGGCTGGTTGTACAGCAGCAGCTGGCAGATGGGCCGGGCGAAAACCGCCATGCCCACCGAGGAGGGCACCCCGATGAGCAGGGTCACCCGCAGGGCAGTGGAGGAGATCCGGTCCACCTGGCGGTGGTCCTTGGCGGCAATGGCCCCGGAGAGGATGGGCAGAAGGCTGGTGGAGATGGGCACCACAAAGGCCCCGGGCAGGTCGAAGAACTTCCGGGCGTGGCCCAGGGTGCCGTTCCACCAGTCGGCCATGTCCTGGGTAAAGCCCGCCCCGTTTTGCAGACGCTCCAGGAGGATGGCGCCGTCAACGGTGTCCAGCAGGCTCAAAAAGCAGGAGCCGATGGTGATGGGCACCGCAAAGCGCACCAGGCTCAGGAGCATCTGCTGGTGGGAGGAAAGGGGCTGCTCGCTTTTCTGCACGGCCTTCCGGTCCCGGCGGCTCTGGAGGAACCGGTATCCCAGCAGGTAGCCCGCCCCCAGCGCCGCGCTGACGGACACGCCCACAATGGCCCCCACCGCGGCCCAGCGGTCCGCGTCCACCTCCACGTTCTTGATGATGGTAAAGGCAAGCCCCACGCCGATGATCACCTTGGCAACCGCCTCGATGGTCTGGGAGGTGGCGGTGGGCACCATGTTGGAGCGTCCCTGGAAGTACCCCCGGATGCTGGACTCAATGGAGATGAAGAACAGGGTGGGCGCCAGGGCCATAATGGCGTAGTTGGACTCCGGGCTGTGATACCACTGGGCGATCTGGTTGGCGCCGAAGAACATCACCAGGCACCCGAAAAGCCCCAGGAAGAAGAACAGCCAAAAGGCCACGGAAAACACCCGGTCGGCCTCCCGCAGGCGGTTTTGGGAATAGGCCGTGCCCACCATGCGGGACACCGCCACCGGCAGCCCCGCCGTGGAGAGCATGAGGAACAGCCCAAAGATATTGTAGGCGATGTAAAAGTGGGACATGCCCTCCGGGTCTATGAAGTTTGCCAGGGGGATGGAAAAAAGCAGCCCCAGCAGCTTCACCACCAGGGTGGAAGCTGTGAGGATGGCCGCCCCCTTCATAAAGCTCTGTTTTTTATCTTGCGGCATAAGCTCTCCCTAAAAAGCCGGACGGCCCGCCGGCCTCCGGATAGTGTGGTCGCACCCAGCGTCCATTCGCAATTGCAGTACTTTATTGTACCCCAAAGGGGGGAAAAGGTCAACGCCCTCCCGGGGTTTTCCCCCTTTTGCACAGGAAAGGAGCGCCCATGCAGGACGAACGCACCGTTTTTTTCACCACCGGCCAGTTTGCAAAGCTGTGCCGCACCACCAAGGAGACCCTGTTCCACTACGACAGCCTGGGGCTTTTAAAGCCCGCCCGGGTCGGGGAAAACGGCTACCGCTACTACGCGGCCTCCCAGTTTTTCGACTTCGACCTGATCGCCGTGCTCCAATCCGCCGGGTGCTCTTTAAAGGAGATCCAGGTCTACATGTCCCACCGGGAGCCCCACGCCTTCGCCCAGCTGCTGCGAGAAAGCGAGGAAAAGCTCCTGCGGGAGCGGGAAAAGCTGGAGCGCATGGGCCGCACCCTGAAAAACGCCGTGGCCTCCACCAAGGAGGCCCACTCCGGCGCCCCCGGAGAGCCCTGGCTGGAAGAGCAGCCGGAGGGCTGGCTCATCGCCACCCCGGTCCAGGGGGACGTGACCTCCACCGGGGACGTGGTCCGCAGCCTCAAGGACCACATTGCCTACTGCGACTCCCAGGGCCTGGGGGAGGACCTCTCCGTGGGCAGCATCGTCACAAGGGAGTCCCTGCTGCGGGAGGATTTCCGGGAGAGCTACTACTCCACAAAGCTCAGCCGGCCGGTGGATTCCCCCTGGCTGTACCGGAAGCCCCCGGGCCTTTACGCCTGCCTGCTCCACCGGGGGCCCTACGGGCGCCTGCCGGAATCCTACAGGGAGCTTTTGGCCTTCCTCCGGGGCCAGGGCTGCCAGGTGGCGGGGGACTCCTTCGAGACAGACCTGATCAGCTACCTGGCCGCCCAGGACGAGGGGGAGTTCATCCTCAAGCTGGAAATCCAGGTCCAGCGGCTGTAACCTAGGTCCCCTCTGCGAGCAGGGGGAGATAGGCCTTAAAGGCCGAGGGGAGGGCGTACTCCCGGGAGAGCTCCTCCCGAGAGGCCCACACAAAGCCGGGGACCTCCTCCAGGCCCCGGGCCACCCAGCTCGTCATGCGCCACTCCACGTGGGAGAAGACGTGCTTGCCCTCGGGGCCCGGGGCCAGCACGCCGGGCTCCAGGCCCCGGGCCTTTAAAAAGACCTCCGCCTCCTGCCGGGAGAGTTTTCCCGGCGCCCCCGGCAGCTCCCACAGGCCCGCCAGCAGCCCCGAGGGAGGGCGCTTCCAAAGGGCCGCCCGGCCCTGGGCGGAGAAGAGCAGAAACAGGGTGCGCTCCTCCCGGCGGCGGGGCTTTGCCTTGGCCTTCACCGGCAGCTCCCGGGCTGCCCCCTGGGCCCGGCCCCGGCAGATCTCCCCCAGGGGGCACTCCGGGCACCGGGGGCTGCCGCCGGGCAGGCACACCAGGGCCCCCAGCTCCATCAGGGACTGGTTGAAATCCCCCACCCGGGCCGGGAGGATCTCCCGCAGCTCCCCCTCCACCCGGCGTCTTGTCTTGGGGTCCAGCACGTTGTCGTACCGGCACAGCACCCGGGAGACCACCCGCAGCACGTTGCCGTCCACCGCGGGCACAGGAACCCCAAAGGCGATGGAGGCAATGGCCCCGGCGGTGTAGTCCCCCACCCCGGGCAGGGAGCGCAGCTCCTCAAAGGAGGAGGGCACCCGGCCCCCAAAGCGCTCCATCACGGCCTGGGCCCCTTTTTGCAGGTTGCGCACCCGGTTGTAGTAGCCCAGCCCCTCCCAAAGCTTGAGCAGCTGCCCCTCGGGGGCCTGGGCCAGGGCCTCCACCGTGGGCAGGGCCGCCAAAAACCTCTCGTAATAGGGTTTGACCGCCTCCACCCGGGTCTGCTGCAACATGATCTCCGACACCCACACCCGGTACGGGGTGGGGTCCTCCCGCCAGGGCAGCGCCCGGGCGCCCCTGTCGTACCACTCCAGCAGCCGCCCCGGCAGCTGGGCCAGTATCTCCCGGTCCTCCAAAGCCTTGCACCTCTCTTTGCGCAGTTTCTGTACCGTATCATAGCACACCCCGCCCGGCGGCCGCAACAAATTCCCCTGGGAGGGGCTTTTGTTTTCCCCTCTTCTGTGCTATACTGTTCCCCGGATTTTACAACCCGGCTTTTCGGAAACCTTTTATTTAGAGAGGAGATTTTTCTTATGGAGCACAAAATCCCTGCCCGCAGCGAGCTGGACCCCCAGTTCACCTGGGCTGTCACGGACCTGTTCCCCAGCGACGAGGCCTGGGAAGCGGAGATCCCCAAGATCCAGAAC
>CALWIE010000208.1 GCA_944380625.1 uncultured Clostridia bacterium | reverse complement strand
GGGAGGGCCGCTGGGAGACATATGCCAGGACCGCGGCGGGGCCGAAAGCCGAAATCACGGAACATCCCGTGCCCGACAGGGGAAGACAGCAAAAAACAGGGCTGCCGCTTTCGCGGCCGCCCTGTTTCGTTATGCGGCTTCCTTTTAGTGGTAGACCCCTACGATGTCCAGGTTCCCGTCCAGGACCACCAGGTCGGCGCGCTTGCCCGGCTCGATGCTGCCGATCTCTCCTTCCAGGCCGATGGCCCGGGCGGGGATCAGGGTGGCGGCCTTCACCGCCTGGGGGAAGGGCACGCCGAAGCTGACCAGGTTTTTGATCTCCTGGTGGAGGTTTGTCACGCTCCCGGCGATGGTGCCGTCGGCCAGGAGGGCCTTCCCCTCCCGGACGGTGACCATCTGGCCGCCCAGGTCAAAGGGCTCCCCCTCCGGCATGCCGTTGGCCCGCATGGAGTCGCTGACCACCAGCGCCCGGTCCCCTAAAAGCCGGAAGGCCGTGCGCAGCACCGCGGGGTGGATGTGGAACCCATCGCAGATCAGCTCGCCCCGGACACGCTCGTCGTCGAAGACGGCGCCCACCACCCCGGGGGCCCGGTGGCTCAGGCCGCTCATGGCGTTGAACAGGTGGGTGGCGTGGGTGACACCCCGTTCAAAGGCCGCCTTGGCCTGGTCGTAGCCGGCGGTGGTGTGGGCGATGGAGACGGTGCACAGCTTGCTGGCCTTCTCCACGAACTCGTACCCGCCGGGCTGCTCCGGGGCCGCGTCCACCAGGCGGACGATGCCGCCGCTCAAATCGAAAAAGTGCTGGAACAGGGGGAAGTCCGGGGGGAGGATGTCCTCCTCCTTCTGGGCCCCCTTGCGCTCTTTGGCGATGAAGGGGCCCTCCATGTTCACGCCCACCACCCGGGCGCCGTCCTCCAGGGGGTGGTCCACCATGTCCTTGGCGGCCAAAAGGGCCCTCTCGATCACCTCCCGGCCGGTGGTCATGGTGGTGGGGCAGAAGGAGGTGACGCCCCGCTCCAGCAGGAAGCGGGCCATGGTCTCCAAGGCCTCCCGGGTGCCGTCGCAGGCGTCCGCGCCCCCGCAGCCGTGGATGTGTACGTCAACAAACCCGGGCACCACCGTGTAGCCCTGGCAGTCCACCGCCAGGTCCGACTCCCGGCGGGGCAGGTCCTTTCCCACCTGGGCGATCTTCCCGTCCTGGATTTCAATGTCCCCCTGGACCAGGTGGAAGTCCCCGTCCAGGTAAGCCGCATGGATCAAAAACATTTGCACGTCCTCCCTTTTTGTGCCGGATACCGGCAAAAGTTTACAGCATGGCCCCCAGAAGCACCAGAAGGATCACCCCCGGGATGCCCAAAAGCCCTGCGGCCCCCAGGGCCAGCGGGCTCAGCGTCACAGAAACCCCTGTGTAAGGTCCGCAGAAATTCACCAGGGCCAGGGCCGCAAGCCCCAGCGCCGCCGAAAGCAAAAACCCCTTCATTTTTGAAGAACCCTCCCCCGGCCTTTTGGCCTTTTGGGAATACCTATGAAAGGGGCGGACAGCTTATACCTCCTGGGGCATGAAGTCGATGCGCCCGGTGGCCACGTCCGCGGCGGCCACGACAATGCCGATCTCCTCCCCCATCATCAACACCCGGCCGGAGCGCAGGTCCCGGTGGGAGACTTCCCCGTCGTACTCGAACTCGCAGTTTTCAAAATCGTTGAGGGAGACAAAGCCCTCGGCGTTGTTTTGCAGCTTGACGAAAATCCCCTTGGGGGTCACGCCGCTGATGATGCCTGTGTGCCGCTCCCCCAGGTGGGCTTTCATGTACTCGGCCATGTAGCAGTCCTCGGCGGAGCGCTCGCCGGTGACCGCCCGCACCTCCGCCTTGGAGGAGTCGGCGGCGGACAGGGTGGCAAACTCCCCGTAGCGGCGCTTTAGGGTGGCCTGGTCCACCCCTGCCACCAGGTCGCTCAAGATCCGGTGGATGGAGGTGTCGGGATAGCGGCGGATGGGGGACGTAAAGTGGCTGTACTCCCCCAGGGCCAGGCCGAAGTGGCCAATCTCCCGGTCGGCGTAGTGGGCCTTCTCCATAGTGCGCAGCACCCGGGTGTTCACCAGGGACTCCCGGGGCGTGCCCTTGACCCGGTCCAGGATGGCGGCGAAGTCCTTGGTGGAGGGCTTGCCCTTTCTGAGCTCCCTGCAGGGGATGCCCAGGCGCTCTAAGAGCTCCGCCAGCTCGTCCACCCGGTCGGGCTGGGGGCGCTCGTAGACCCGGTACAGGAAGGGGATCTCCGCCTTCAGGGCGGCCCGGGCGGCGGCGATGTTGGCGGCGATCATCATCTGCTCGATGAGCTGTTCCGCCTCTCCGGTGGTGCGGGGGATCAGGTCGATGCAGACGCCGTTTTCGTCCAGGACGAACTTGGTCTCATCGCTGGAGAGATCCATGTTCCCCCGGCGGCAGGCGGCCTGCTCGAACACCCCGGCCAGCTCCTTGGCGGCCAAAAGGCTCTCCATGACAGGGGCGTACTTGTCCAGAAGCTCCTGGGAGGCTGTGCCCGCTAAGATCTCGTTTACCTCGGAATACACCCCCCGGACCTTGGAGTTGATGACCGCCTTCTCAAAGCGGTAATCGGTCATGTTGCCCTCGCTGTCGAAGTCCATCAGGGCGGAGAAGGTGAGCTTCTCGGTGCCGGCGTTTAAGGAGCACACCCCGTTGGAAAGGGCCTCCGGCAGCATGGGGATGACCCGGTCCGCAAAGTAGACGGAGGTGCCCCGGCGGTAGGCCTCCTCATCGATGGGGGTCTTGGCTTTGACGTAGTGGGACACGTCGGCGATGTGCACCCCCAGGGTGTAGCCGTCCACGGTCTTGTGGACGGAAATGGCGTCGTCCAGGTCCTTGGCGTCAGCGGAGTCGATAGTGAAGATGGGCTCGTCCCGCAGGTCCAGGCGCTGGTCGATGTCCTCCTGGGTGACGGTCATTTTGCTGATCTCCTCGGCCTGGGCCAGGACCTCCGGGGAAAACTGGGTGGGGATGCCGCACCGGACGATGATGGCGTCGGCGCAGATCCGGGCCCTCTCCCCCGTGCCGAACACGGACTTGATCTCCGCCTGGGTCCAATCCCCCCGGCTGTCCTGCTGGGGCTGGAGAAGGACCTTGTCCCCATCCTTGGCGCCATTTAGGCCGCCCACCACCCGCAAGTCGTAGCGCAGGGCCCCGTCGGGGGTGACCCGGGGACCTTCCCCGTCCACGTGGACGGTACCGGTGACAGGCTCCTGGGATTTGGCCACAATGCGCTTGACCCGGCCGCTGGGGCCCTTGTCCCGCTTTTGCAGGTCTGTGAGGATGACAGTGTCCCCCACAAAGGCGCCCTTCAGGCCGCTGCCGGGGACGAAGATGTCCTCGCCCCCCAGCTTGGGCCGGGCAAAGCCGAAGCGCTCGGTCAGGGAGACCAGAGTGGCCTCGATGTCCCCGCCCCGGGGCACCAGCTTGACCCAGTGGTCCTTGTCCACGGTGATTTCGCCCTTGTCCTTCAGGGAGTGGAGGGCGTCGTAGAAAGCGTCCTTGTCCCGGACGCCCGCCTCCCGCTGCAGGGAGCGGGAGGGCACCCCGTCCCCACCGCAGCGCTTGAGGGCCGCCACGATCACCTTTTCCTCCAGGGTGGAGGCGGCGCTGGGCAGCTCGTAGGCGTCTGTGGGGCCAAAGGTCCGCTTGCCAAAGCCGCCTCGGTTTCCATGTTTGTTACCGCTGAAATTTCCTCTTCTTCTCTCCATACACACACACTTTCCCGGGGCCGTGCCCCGCATCACTGCAATCCGTTTACCAATTTCTTGTAATGTCTCCCCCGCACCTCGAAGTTGGGGTACAGGTCAAAGGCTGCGCAGGCCGGGGACAGGGAGACAATGTCCCCCGGCTGGGCGTGGGCGGCGGCGGCTTCCACCGCCTGCTCCATGGTCTCCACCCGGAGAATCTCCGGGCAGCCCTCCCGGTAGTTTTCCGCGGCCTTGACCGCGTCCTCAATCTTCTGGGCCGTGTTGCCCAAAAGGATCAGGGTCTTGACCTTCTCGCACACCACAGGGCCCAGGGGCTCGAAGGGGATGTGCTTGTCGTAGCCCCCGGCGATCAGGAGGATCTTCTGGGGGAACAGGGACAGCATCCCGGAGATGACCCGGGTGGGGCTGGTGGCGATGGAGTCGTTATAGTACCTGACGCCCCCCAGCTCCCGGACAAACTCCGCCCGGTGCTCCACGCCGGAAAACTCCGCCGCCACCCGGCGGATGGTCTCCGGCGCCACGTCGCCCCACACGGCGGCGATGGCGGCCAGGTAGTTCTCCACGTTGTGCCAGCCGGGGATCCGGATTTGGGAGACAGGCATAAGGGGGTCTCTCCCCACGTAGATAGTCTCCCCGTCGCACCAGACGCCCCGCTCCACCGGGCCGCCCCGGCGGAACATCCAGCAGTCCCCCCGCACGTCGGGGGCAAAGGCGGCGGTGATCTCGTTGCCGGCGTTTAGCACTGTGCGGGAGAAGGCGTCCTGGTGGAGGAGGATGTTCTTCTTCGCGTCGATATACTCCTGCATGTCCTTGTGGACGTCCAGGTGGTTGGGGGACAGGTTGGTCACCACCGCCACGTCGGGGCTCTCCCGCATGGAGATCAGCTGGAAGCTGGAGAGCTCCACCACCGCCACGTCCTCCGGGGCGATGGAGGCGATCTCCGGCAGCAGGGGTTTGCCGATGTTGCCCCCCAGGTGGACCTTTTTTCCCTGGGCTTTCAGCAGCTCGGCGATGATGGAGGTGGTGGTGGTCTTCCCGTCGCTGCCGGTGACGGCGTAGATCTTGCAGGGGCAGAGCTTAAAAAAGAGCTCCATCTCGCTGGTGACGGCGGCGCCCCGCCGGCGGGCTTCCTCCAGCTGGGGCAGGTGGTAGCGCATGCCCGGGGTGCGGAAGACGATGTCCTCGGTGAGGCCCTGCAAGTAATCCTCCCCTAAGATGAGCTTTACCCCCAGGGAGCGCAGGGCCTCCCCGTTTTCCCCCAGCTGCTCAAAGGGGCGCTTGTCCCGGGCGGAAACAGAGGCCCCCGCCTGCTGGAACATGGCTATCAGGGGCATATGGCTGCGGCCGATGCCGCAGAAGGTGACGCTTTTGCCGGCGACCTGTCGGAAAAACTGCTGTTGGTTCACGTTTTACACTTCCTTCTCAAATTGGTGGGGATCAATCGCCGGCCAGCAGTTCCTTGTCGTCGGCGTAGCTACTGTACAGGTGGTAGTAGATGCCCTTTTTCGCCATGAGCTCCTGATGGGTGCCCTTTTCCTCAATGCCCTTGTGGGTGAGCACCAGGATCACCGTGGCGTTCTTGATGGTGGTGAGCCGGTGGGCAATGGTGAAGGTGGTGCGGCCCTTGGCCAGCTTTTCCAGGGAGGCCTGCACCAGCTTTTCGCTCTCGTTGTCCAGGGCGGAGGTGGCCTCGTCCAGGATCATGATGGGCGGGTTTTTCAGGAAGGCCCGGGCAATGCTGATGCGCTGCTTCTGCCCGCCGGAGAGCTTGACCCCCCGCTCGCCCACAAAGGTGTCGTAGCCGTTTTGCAGCTCCAGGATGAAGTCGTGGGCGCCGGCCCGCTTGGCGGCCTCCACCACCTCTTCCCGGCTGGCGCCGGGCTTGCCGTACTGGATATTCTCAAACACCGTGCCGGAGAACAGATACACGTCCTGCTGGACAAAGCCGATCTGGCTGCGCAGGGACTGGAGGGTCACGTCGTGGATGTCCTGGCCGTCGATGAGGATCCGTCCCTCGTCCACGTCGTAGAACCGGGGGATCAGGTTGCACAGGGTGGTCTTGCCGCCGCCGGAGGGGCCCACCAGGGCCACGTTCTCCCCGGGCTTTACGTGGAGGTTGATGTGGGAGAGCACCTGCTTGCCGTCGTCGGCGTAGGAAAAGCTCACGTTTTCAAAGGTGACCTCCCCCTTTTTCACCGCCAGGGGCTTGGCGCCGGGCTCGTCGAAGATCTCCACGTCCGCGTCCATCACCTGGAAGAAGCGTTCCACGCCGGTCATGCCCTGCTGGAACTGTTCGGCAAACTGGACCAGCCGCCGGATAGAGGTGATGAGGGTGCCCACGTAGAGCATGTAGGCCACCAGGTCCGCGGGCTGGATCTGCCCGTTTATCATGAACAGGGCGCCGGCCACCAGCACCAGCAGGTTCATCAGGCCGTCGAACAGCCGGTTGGAGGCCTCGAACCCGCCCATGTAGAAGTAGCGGTGGCGCTTGACGTTGTAGAACACCTGGTTGCCCTTTTCAAACTTCTCCTTCTCCAGCTCCTCGTTGGCAAAGGACTTGACCACCCGCACCCCCAGGAGGCTGTCCTCCACCTGGGCGTTGATCTCCCCCAGCTGGACCCGCTGGCGGCGGAACTGCTCTTTCATCTTCCGGTTGAAGTAGATGGCCGCGATGACGATGAAGGGCACAATGGTGAACATGATGAGGGTCAGCCACACGTTGACCCCGCAGAGGATCACAAAGGAGCCGATGATCTTGATGCCGGCAATGAAAAACTCCTCCGGGCAGTGGTGGGCAAACTCCGTCACGTCGAACAGGTCGGTGGTGATGCGGGTCATGATCTGCCCCACCTTGGTGTTGTCAAAGTAGTTGAAGGCGAGCTTTTGCAGATGGTCGAACATGGCGGAGCGCATGTCCGTCTCAATCTTGGTGCCCATGATGTGGCCGATGGAGGCCATAAAGAAATTGGCCGCCGCGTCCACCAGGCGCAAGAACAGGTAGAGCCCCCCGATCTTCAAAATGAGCTCCACCGTCAGGGAGGCCAGGTCGTTGATGCCGGCGTTGGTCACATACCGCACCAGCATGGGCAGCACCAGTTCGCACACAGTGGTCAGCGCCGCGCAGAACAGGTCGAAAAACAGCACCCCTTTGTACTTTTTAAAGTAGGGGATAAACCTGCGCACCAGCCCCTTGGGATGTTTTCTCACTCGGTTTTCCAAAAATCCCACCTCAAATCATTTCATAACATACCATGATGCATTATGCCACAAAACCCGGCGGGAATCAAGTCCCCGGGAGGCGTTTCCCCTGCAAATGCCTCCCTTTGCGCCCTTGCAAACCGGCCCTTTATCGGCTATAATGAAAAAGAAGGAGGGAACGCCCTTGCATATTGTCGTTTTGGACGGCGGCACCGCCAACCCGGGAGACCTCTCCTGGGAGGGGCTGGCCCGGCTGGGCAGCCTGACGGTCTACGGCAGCACCCCGCCCCAGCTGGTCCTGCCCCGGCTGGAGGGCGCTGAAGCGGCCATTCTCAACCGGGTGGCCCTGGGCCGGGAGGAGTTCTCCCGGCTGCCCAAGCTGCGCTACGTGGGCACCCTGGCCACCGGGTACAACACCATCGACGTGGCGGCCGCCAGGGAGTTTGGGGTCACCGTGTGCAACGTGCCCCACTACTGCGAGGACGCCGTAGCCCAGCACGCCCTGGCCCTCCTTTTGTGCCTGTGCAACCGGGCGTCCCCCTCCAGCCGGCTGGTGCGGGAGGGCCGCTGGGACGAGGCGGTCCGGGAGAGCAGCCGCTCCCTGGCGCCGGTGGAGCTGTGGGGCAAGACCTTGGGCATTGTGGGCTTTGGCTCCACGGGCCGGCGGATGGCCTGGCTGGGCCAGGCCCTGGGGATGAAGGTGCTCCTTTGCAGCCGGACGGAAAAAAGCGTCCCTCCCGGCTGCCGCTGGGTGGACCTTCCCACCCTGTTCCAGGAGAGCGATGCGGTCTCCCTCCACTGCCCCCTGACAGAGGAGACCCGTGGGATGGTGAACGCCCGGCTGCTCTCCTTGATGAAGCCCACGGCCTTTCTCATCAACACCGCCCGGGGCGCCCTGGTGGACGAGGAGGCCCTGGCCCAGGCTTTGAACCAGGGAAGGCTTGCCGGGGCCGGGCTGGACGTGCTCTCCCAAGAGCCGCCGGAGCCGGGGCACCCTCTGCTCTCGGCGAAAAACTGCGTGATCACCCCCCATGTGGCCTGGTCTCCCAAGGAGGCCCGGGCGCGGCTGCTGCGCACTGTGGCGGAAAACCTGGCCTGCTTCCAGCAGGGGCGCCCCCAGAACACGGTGACCGGATAGACCTGCCAAAACGCCGGCGGCCCCTGCCGCCCGCTTTTGATACTTATTTGAAAGGATGGATTTTTAGATGAACAATTTCGCCTTCTGCGCGCCCACCAAAGTGGTCTTCGGCAAGGACGTGGAAAACCAGGTGGGAGAGCTTTGCAAGGAGCAGGGCGCTTCCAAAGTGCTGGTCCACTTCGGCGGGCAGAGCGCCAAAAAGAGCGGCCTGCTGGACCGGGTGTGCGCCTCCCTGGAAAAGGCCGGGATCCCCTATGTGACCCTGGGCGGCGTAAAGCCCAACCCCCGGCTCTCTCTGGTCTACGAGGGCATTGAGCTCTGCCGGAAGGAAGGGGTGGACTTTTTGCTGCCCGTGGGCGGCGGCAGCGTGATCGACTCCGCCAAGGCCATTGGCTACGGCCTTGCCAACCCCTTCGACGTATGGGACCTCTATGACCACAAGAACACCGCCGTGGCCTGCGCTCCCATCGGGGCGGTGCTGACCATTGCCGCCGCCGGCAGCGAGATGAGCGACTCCAGCGTTATCACCAAGGACGAGGGCGGCATCAAGCGGGGCTATAACTCCGACCTGTGCCGGTGCAAATTCGCGGTGATGAACCCGGAACTCACTTACACCCTTCCTCCCTACCAAACCGCCTGCGGCGCCACAGATATCATGATGCACGTTATGGAACGGTATTTGGTAAATGAAGATACCATGACTCTTACGGACAGCATA
>CALWIE010000207.1 GCA_944380625.1 uncultured Clostridia bacterium | reverse complement strand
AGGGAGGCCGGCTGTGGGCCGGTAAACCGCCGGGCGGGGATGGTCCATATAGATTTTTGAAAAAACGAAGCCGCCCGCTTTTGTGGCGGACAGGAGGTACTTGAAACATGAAGCTGGAAGGAAAGATCGCGCTGATCACCGGGGCTTCCCAGGGGCTTGGCAAGGCCATTGCCCTGAAGCTGGCGGAAAACGGCGCGGACATCGCCGTGATCTACGTGGGGCCGGAGGGCCCCGCCCTGGAGACCCAAAAGGAGATTGAGGCCCTGGGCCGCCGGGCCCTGTGCTACCCCTGCGACGTGCGGGACGAGCAGGCTGTGGAGGAGACCGTGGCCCAGGTGAAAAAGGACCTGGGCAAGGTGGACATCCTGGTGAACAACGCCGGGGTCACCCGGGACGGCCTGATGGTCACCATGAAGGACGAGGACTACGACATGGTGCTGGACATCAACTTGAAGGGCGCCTTCCATATGATCCGCGCCTGCTACCGGGACTTTATGCGCAAGCGGTCCGGGAAGATCATCAACATCAGCTCCATCGCGGGCCTGGTGGGCAACGTGGGCCAGACAAACTACGCCGCCAGCAAGGCGGGGCTCATCGGCATGAGCAAGTCCGTGGCCAAGGAGCTGGGCAGCCGGGGCGTGTGCTGCAACTGCATTGCCCCCGGGTTTATCGAGACGGCCATGACCAAGGACATCAAGGAGGACAACCCCCTGCTCCAGCAGGTCCCCATGCGGAAGATGGGCACCCCCGAGGATGTGGCCAACGTGGCCCTGTTCTTGGCCTCCCCTGAGAGCGACTACATCACCGGGGAGACCATCCGGGTGGACGGAGGGCTTGCCATATGAGAAGAGTCGTTGTAACGGGCATGGGCTGCGTCACCCCCATTGGAAACGATGTGGCCTCCTTTTGGGAGGGCCTGAAGGCGGGAAAGTGCGGCATTGGGCCCATCACCCACTTTGACACGGAAAACTACAAGGCCAAGGTGGCCGCGGAAGTGAAGGGCTTCGACCCCCTGCAGTACATGGAGAAGTCCGAGCTGCGCAAGTACGATGTGTTCTGCCAGTACGCCATGGCCGCCGCCACCCAGGCGGTGGAGGAGAGCGGCGTCAAGGGCACCCTGCCCCCCGAGCGCATCGGCACCTATTTCGGCTCCGGCATCGGCGGCATGAGCACCTTTGCCCAGGAGCAGACCCAGCTCAACGAAAAGGGCCCCAGGCGGGTCTCCCCCTTCTTTGTGCCGGGGATGATTATCAACATGGCCGGGGGCCTCATCGCCATCAAGTACGACTTCCAGGGGGCCTCCATCCCCATTGTCACCGCCTGCGCCACGGGCAACAACGCCATTGGCGAGGCCTACCGGGCCATCAAGCACGGCTATTTGGACGCGGTGCTCACCGGCGGGGCGGAGGCGGCCATCATCCCCATCGGCGTGGCGGGCTTTTCCAACATGAAGGCCCTTTCCACCCAGGAGGACCCCGCCTTGGCCTGCACCCCCTTTGACGCCCGCAGAAGCGGTTTTGTCATGGGCGAGGGCGCCGGGGCCCTGATGCTGGAGGAGTACGAGCACGCCCTCTCCCGGGGGGCCAAGATCTATGGGGAGCTGTGCGGCTACGGCGTCACCTGCGACGCCCACCACATCACCGCCCCCCGGCCCGACGGGGCCGGCGGCGCCGCCGCCCTCAGGATGGCCCTGGAGGAGGCCGGTGGCTGCGAGGACTTTTCAAAGCTCTACATCAACGCCCACGGCACCAGCACCCCCTTAAACGACGCCAGCGAGACCATGGCCATCAAGAAGGCCCTGGGGGAGGAGAACGCCCGCAAGTGCATGGTCTCCTCCACCAAGTCCATGACCGGCCACATGTTGGGCGCCGCCGGGGCCGTGGAGGCCATCGCCAGCGTTTTGGCGGTGAAGGAGGGGGTTGTGCCCCCCACCATCGGCTACGAGCAGCCCGACCCGGACTGCGACCTGGACTATGTGCCCAACGCGGCCAGAGAGGCCCAGATTGATTTGGCCCTTTCCGCCTCCCTGGGCTTTGGCGGCCACAACGCCTATCTTGCTTTCCGGAGGGTTTGAACATGGATGTAAAAGCGATTGAAGCACTGGCAAAATTGATGCAGGAGACGGGCCTGACCGCCCTGGAGCTCTCGGAGGAGGGCATGGAGCTGAAGCTGGAGCGCCGCCAGGAGGCCCCTGCGGCCGTTGGGACCGCCCCCGCCCCCGCCGCCCCCGCCGCCGCAGGGGCCCAGGCCCTGGGCGTCGCCCACCAGGAGGAGCCGAAGAAGGAGGGCACCCTGGTGCTCTCCCCCACGGTGGGAGTGTTCTACTCCGCGCCCTCCCCGGACGCGGCCCCCTTTGTAGAGGTGGGCGGCCAGGTGAAGAAGGGGGACACCCTGTGCATCATCGAGGCCATGAAGCTGATGAACGAGATCCCCGCCGAGGTGGACGGCACCGTGGCGGAGATCTGCGTGGGCAACGGCCAGGTGGTGGAGTTCAACCAGCCCCTGTTCCGCATTGTCTAGTCCGTGGCCGGACTGGCCGATGCGCGGGACGCGCGCGAATGGCGCGCGGGCAATAATCAGGACGGAACCTCGCTTGCGCGGGGGGGCCGGTGCGTGGCCGCACAGGCTATGCCGGCTTCTTGCGTTCCGCAAGGCCGGAAAGGTCCCAGCAAAACTAGTGGCGTGGACGCGCTTTTTCCTCTCGATCAAGCGCGAGCGTCAGCTCGCCGCTCCAAGGCGCAATTTGCTCAGTCCGAGCACGGACCGAATTGACAGCGGAGGCACTCCGCCACGGAAGGATGGTTTACATGAATAAAGAAGAGATCAAAAAAATCCTCCCCCACCGGGAGCCCATGCTCCTGGTGGACGAGGTGGAGCTCATCGACGGGGTGGCCCACGGCAAGTGCCACATCCGGGGGGACGAGTACTTCCTCCAGGGGCACTTCCCCGGCAACCCGGTGGTGCCCGGGGTCATCCAGTGCGAGATGCTGGCCCAGTCGGCCTGCGTGCTGCTGGCAAGCGGCGCCGCCCAGGGCTGCACCCCCTTTTTCACAAGCCTGGACAAGGTGAAGTTCCGGGGCCAGGTAAAGCCCGGCGACACACTGGAGACAGAGTGTGAGATCACCCGCCAGCGGGGCAGTTTTTACTTTGCCAAGGGCCGGGGCCTGGTGGACGGCAAGGTGTGCGTCAGCGCGGAGTTTTCCTTCGCCCTGGTGAAGTCCGAATAAGGGCGCGGCGGCCTTGGGCCAAGCGCCTTTTGGGGAAAGGATGAAATGATGTGTTCACGAAAATTCTGATCGCCAACCGGGGGGAGATCGCCATCCGGATTATCCGGGCCTGTAAGGAAATGGGCATCTCCACGGTGGCGGTGTATTCCGAGGCCGACCGGGAGAGCCTTCACGTAGCCCTGGCGGACCAGGCCATCTGCATCGGCGGGGCCCGGGCCGAGGAGAGCTATCTCAACGGGGAGCGGATTGTCAGCGCGGCCCTGGCCACCCGGGCCCAGGCCATCCACCCGGGGTATGGGTTCCTCTCGGAGAACGCCCAGTTCGCCCAGCTGTGCAAAAAGCACGGGGTGGCCTTTATCGGCCCCCCGGCGGAGGTCATCTCCCGCATGGGGGACAAGGACGCCGCCCGGCGGCTGATGAGGGAAAACGGCGTGCCCACCACCCCCGGCACCGACATCCTGAAGGACGCCGGAGAGGCCCTAGAGGCCGCCCGGCGCATCGGCTACCCGGTGCTCATCAAGGCAAGCGCCGGCGGCGGGGGCAAGGGCATCCGCCTGGTGGAGCGGGAGGAGGACATGGAGCGGGCTTTCCAGACCGCCTCCAGCGAAGCGGAAAAGGCCTTTGGGGACGGCCGCATGTACATGGAGAAGTACCTAAACCCTGTAAAGCACATTGAGGTGCAGCTGCTGGCCGACCAGGAGGGGAACGTGGTGTGCCTGGGGGAGCGGGAGTGCTCCATCCAGAAGAACAACCAGAAGCTCATTGAGGAGTCCCCCTCCCCCGGGGTGAGCGGGGAGATCCGCCAGAGGCTGATGGAGACCGCCGCCCGGGCGGCCCGGGCCTCCCGGTATGTCAACGCGGGCACCGTGGAGTTTTTGATGGACAGGGAGCAAAACTTCTACTTTATGGAGATGAACACCCGCCTGCAGGTGGAGCACCCGGTCTCCGAGCTGGTGACGGGGGTGGACATCGTCAAGTGGCAGATCCGCATTGCCGCCGGGGTGCCCCTGGACTTTACCCAGGAGGACATCCACGTGCAGGGGGCGGCCATCGAGTGCCGCATCAACGCCAAAGGCCCCGGCCGGGTGGACTTTTTCCACACCCCCGGTGGCCCCTGGGTGCGGTTTGACACCTTCCTCTACCAGGGCTACGACATCCCCCCCTACTACGACTCCATGCTGGGGAAGATGATCGTCTACTCCTCCACCCGGGAGGAGGCCATCCGCAAGATGCAGTCCGCCCTGTGCGAGCTGGTGGTGGGAGGCACCCAGAACAACATTGAGGACCAGATCGAGATCATCCGGGACGAGCGCTTTAAAAAGGGCGACTACTACACGGATTTTATGAAGACGTTCCACAAGGCGGGGGAGTGACCCCCGGATTCCGATAAGAAGGGTGATGGCAAGCTATGAATTTGATGGGTCTGTTCCGCTCGCCCCAGAACGAGCTGGAAAAGGGCGGCAAGCCGGTGCCGGAAGAGGACGCCGGCATCCGCACCACCTGCCCCCACTGCGGGGTGCAGCTGCCCCTGAGCGACCTGCAGGACAACCTGCAGGTGTGCACTGCCTGCGGCTACCACTTCCGCATGGGCCCCAGGGACAGGATTGTCTACCTGGCGGACGAGGACAGCTTCCAGGAGCTCTACGGGGAGCTGATGAGCCGGGATGTGCTGGGGTTCCCCGGCTATGACCAGAAGCTGAGAAACGCCAAGCTTGCCTCCCGGGAGAAGGAGGGCGTGGTCTGCGGCACGGCCCAGATCGGCGGCGAGGCCTGCGCCCTGTTCTTGATGGACCCTAGCTTTATGATCGGCAGCATGGGCACCGTGGTGGGGGAGAAGATCACCCGGCTGTTTGAGTACGCCACCGAAAAAGGCCTGCCCGTGGTGGGATTTACCGTGTCCGGCGGGGCCCGGATGCAGGAGGGCATCCTCTCCCTGATGCAGATGGCCAAGACCAGCGCCGCCGTGCGCCGCCACTCGGAGGAGGGCAACTTCTACCTGACGGTGCTCACAGACCCCACCACCGGGGGGGTTACCGCCAGCTTTGCCATGGACGGGGACGTGATTATGGCGGAGCCCGGGGCCACGGTGGGCTTTGCCGGGGCCCGGGTCATCGAGCAGACCATCCGCAAAAAGCTGCCCCAAGGCTTCCAGAAGGCGGAGTTCCTCTTAGAGCACGGGTTTGTGGACCTGATTGTCCCCCGCACCCAGCAGAAGGGTATGATCGCGAAGCTTTTAAAGCTCCATAGAAAGGAGGCCCTGTGAGATGAGCGCCTACGAGAAAGTGCTGCTTGCCCGGGCCAAGGACCGGCCCACGGGCCTCTCTTACATTGAGAACATCTTCGAGGACTTTGTGGAGCTCCACGGGGACCGGCGCTTTGCCGACGACCCGGCCATTGTGGGGGGCGTCGCCACCTTACAGGGCCGGCCCGTCACGGTGATCGCCATGGAGAAGGGGAAGGACATGCGGGAGCGGGTCCGGCGCAACTTTGGTTCCCCCAATCCCGAGGGCTACCGGAAGGCGCTGCGGCTGATGAAGCAGGCGGAAAAATTCCGCCGGCCGGTGGTGTGTTTTGTGGACACCGCCGGGGCCTTTTGCGGCATGGGCGCCGAGGAGCGGGGCCAGGGCCAGGCCATTGCGGAAAACCTGCTGGAGATGGCCGGGCTCCGGGTGCCGGTGTTCTCGGTGCTCATCGGCGAAGGGGGCAGCGGCGGGGCCCTGGCCCTGGCCGTGGCCGACCGGGTGTGGATTTTGGAGAACGCCGTGTACTCGGTCATCTCCCCGGAGGGGTGCGCCAGCATCCTGTGGAAGGACTCGAAAAAGGTGAAGGACGCCGCCGACTGCCTGCGGCTGACCGCCCAGGACATGATGGACCTGGGGGTGGTGGAGCAGGTCATCCCCGAGGAGAAGGACTTCGCCCTGACCTACAAGGCTTTAAAAGAGGCGCTGGAGAAAACCCTGCCCCAGCTGGAAGCCCTGCCGGCAGAACAGCTGCTGGAAGAGCGCTACCAGCGGTTTAGGAAGTACTGAGGAGGCGCCCTGTGGCGGAAGTGACCATGACGGAGTACGACCCCCGCTGGCCGGAGCTGTACCGACAGGAGGCCTCCCGGCTGGAGGCGGTGCTGGGGGACAACCTGGTGCGGATGTTCCACATAGGCAGCACCTCGGTGCCCGGGCTGCGCGCCAAGCCGGTGATCGACATGATGGGCCTGGTGTGGGACCTGGGCAAGGTGGAGGCCTGCCGCCCCGCCTTTGAGGGGCTGGGCTATAAGGTCCTGGGGGAGTGCGGCATCCCGGGGCGGCGGTACATGCGCCGGGGCGGGGACGGAACCCCCCGGACCCACCATGTGCACCTGTACCAGTTCGACGACAGCGGGAACATCCTGAAGGACATCGCCTTTCGGGAGTATTTGCGCTGCCACCCGGAGCAGGCCGCTGCCTACGGGGAGTTAAAAAGCCGGCTGGCCCAACAGTTCCCAGAGGACTACATGGGCTACTGCCGGGGCAAGGAGCAGTTTGTGGAACGGCTTTCCCAGCAGGCCCTGGCCTGGTTCTGGAGGGAATTCCCAAGGAGATAAAGGGTACGGTGGGAAGGTAGAAGACGCCCTGAGGCCCGCTGCCGGGGACCGGGGGTCCCTGGCGGCGGGCCTTTTGCTAAGGAGAGGGAGGAAAGGGATGAAAGAGAAGCAGGTCCCAGAGGAACAGCGGCCCCAGTGCCCGGTGTACCGGAAGTGCGGGGGCTGCCAGCTGCAAAATATGGACTACCCCCGGCAGCTGCGCTGGAAGCAGGACCGCTGCCAGAAGCTTTTGGGCAGGTTTGGGAAGGTGGAGCCCATCTTGGGGATGGAGCGGCCCTACCACTACCGGAACAAGGTCCAGGCGGCCTTTGCCTTCGACAAGCGGCGCCGGAAGATCGTCAGCGGGGTGTACCAGTCCAGCACCCACCGGATTGTGCCCATCGACTCCTGTCAGACCGAGGACGAGACCGCCGACCGGATCATCGTGACCATCCGGGGGCTTTTAAAGGACTTTAAGCTCACCGCCTACGACGAGGACACGGGCCGGGGGTTTTTGCGGCACGTGCTGGTAAAGCGGGGGTTTTCCACGGGGCAGGTGATGGTGGTGCTGGTGACGGGCACCCCGGTGTTCACGGCGAAAAAACACTTTGTGGCAAAGCTTTTGGAGCTCCACCCGGAAATCACCACTATCATACAAAACGTTAACAACCGGCGCACCTCCCTGGTGCTGGGGGACCGGGAAAAAGTCCTCTACGGCCCGGGGTACATCCGGGACACCCTGTGCGGGTGCGCCTTCCGGATCTCCGCCAAGTCCTTTTACCAGATCAACCCCCTCCAGACGGAGATCCTCTACAACAAGGCCATGGAGTTTGCGGGGCTTTCCGGCAGGGAGAAGGTGTTGGACGCCTACTGCGGCATCGGCACCATCGGCCTGGTGGCGGCAAAGGGGGGCGCGGGCCAGGTGCTGGGGGTGGAGGTAAACCCCGACGCCGTGAAGGACGCCATCCAGAACGCCCGGGAGAACGGGGCCAAAAACGCCTGGTTCACCTGCGGCGACGCGGGACGGTTTTTGGAGGAGGCCGCCCTGGAAGGGGAGCGCTGGGACGTGGTGTTTATGGACCCGCCCCGGGCCGGGGCCAGCCGGGAGTTTCTGGCGGCCCTTGCCGCCTGCGCCCCCCGGCGGGTAGTGTACATCTCCTGCGACCCGGAGACCCTCTCCCGGGACCTGGGCATTTTGCAGGCCAACCACTACAAGATTGAGCAAATCCAACCGGTGGACATGTTCCCCCACACCCAGCACATCGAGTGCGTGGTGGAACTGACGAGAAAATAAAAATTGTTTCCCACAGGGAAGGAGGCAGAGAAAGATGAAAAAGTACACCATCGGATTGCTGGCTGGGGCGGCGCTTCTGCTGCTGTCCGGCTGCGGCGGGGAGAAGGCGGTCTCCGGGGAGATCCAGGGCAATGTGCTCCGGGGCCTGGGAGGAGGAAAGCCCTATGCCCTGGAGGTGGAGGCCCCGGACGGGACCCTGTACGGGTTCCGGGGGAACGGGGACACAGAGGTGGTCTGGGAGGACGAGTTCCTGTTTGAGGAGTTCCCCGACATGATGGGCGCCTACCAGGACTGGGACATGCTGGGCCCCTGCATGGAGGTAGCCGTGGTGCCCGGCCAGGAGGAGGAAGCCCCCCCGGAGGGGAACTTCACGGCGGAGCAGTGGCGGTACGCGGAGCAGATCACCGTCACCTGGGTGGACCCGGAGATGTACTCCGCCGAGGCCGCCGCGGGAAGGTCCGCCAAACCGGTGATCTACCTGTATCCCGAGGAGGAGACCCAGGTCTCTGTCCGCCTGGACCACAAGGGGGAGCTGACCTGCGCCTATCCCGCCTATGAGGACGGCTGGCAGGTGACGGCCCGTCCCGACGGGACCCTGGTGGACCGGGAGGGCCAGGTTTACAACTACCTGTACTGGGAGGGGGACACCCAGGCCGTGTACGACTTCTCCCAGGGCTTTTGCGTCAAGGGGGAGGACACAGCCGCCTTTTTGGAGGAGGCCTTGGCCCAGCTGGGGCTCACCCGCCGGGAGGCCAACGAGTTCATCGTCTACTGGCTGCCGCTGCTGGAGGGAAACCCCTACAATTTGATCGCCTTCCAGGGGGACGCCTACACAAACAGCGCCCGGCTGGAGGTCTCCCCTGCGCCGGACACGGTGCTGCGGGTGTTCATGGCCTGGAAGCCCCTGGAGGCCCCGGTGGAGATTCCGGCCCAGGAGCTGGAGGCCCCCCGGCGGCAGGGTTTTACCCTGGTGGAATGGGGCGGCTGCCAGGTGGAGTGACCTGGCCCAAGGAAGAGAAAGCAGGACCCCTTAAGGGGTGTTTGAGGTGGTATGAAGAATGGCTGAGAAGAGAAGCTCGTTTTCAAGCAAGCTGGGATTTGTGCTGGCGGCGGCAGGCTCCGCCGTGGGCCTGGGAAACATTTGGCGTTTCCCCTATTTGGCGGCCAAGTACGGCGGGGGCATTTTCCTTTTGGTGTACCTGGTGCTGGTGGTGAGCCTGGGCTTTGCCCTGATGGTGGCGGAGGTGGCCATTGGCCGCAAGACCCGCCAGAGCGCCATCGGGGCCTTCGGGGCCCTTCACAGGAAGTTTAAATTCCTGGGGGTGCTGGCCTCTCTGGTGCCCATTGTCATCTTCCCCTACTACTGCGTCATCGGGGGATGGGTGGTCAAGTACCTCTTCGGCTATGGGACGGGCCAGGGCATGGCCGCCGCCGGGGACACCTATTTTTCCGACTTTATCGCCAAGCCCGTGGAGCCCATCCTGTGGCTTGCCATCTATGTGGGGCTGACGGCGGCCATTGTGTTTGGCGGCGTGCAAAAGGGCATTGAAAAGGCCAGCCGGGTGATGATGCCCGCCCTGGTGGTGCTGTCCCTGGTGGTGGCGGCGTACTCCGTCACCCGGCCCGGGGCCCTGGAGGGCGTCCGCTATTACCTGATCCCCGACTTCAGCCGGTTTAACGCCAACACGGTGCTGGGGGCCATGGGGCAGATGTTCTACTCCATGTCCCTGGCCATGGGCATCATGGTGACCTACGGCTCCTACATGAAGCGGGAGGACGACTTGGAAAAGTCCGTCACCCAGATCGAGTTTTTCGACACGGGCATCGCCTTTCTGGCGGGGCTGATGGTCATCCCCGCAGTGTTCGCCTTCTCCGGCGGGGACGAGGCCGCCCTGAACGAGGGGGCCGGGCTGATGTTTGTCACCCTGCCCAAGGTTTTCGCCGACGCGGGGACCCTGGGGCTTATCTTTGGGGGCGTGTTCTTCCTGCTGGTGCTGTTCGCGGCCCTGACCTCCTCGGTGTCTCTGATGGAGACGGTGGTGTCCATTTTTCAGGACAAGTTCCACTGGAGCCGGAAATTCACCTGCACCCTGGTGATGATCGGCTGCTTTGTGCTGGCCCTGCCCTCCTCTTTGGGCTACGGCCTGCTGGACTGGATCGCCCCCCTGGGCCTTTCCATTCTGGACTTCTTCGACTTTATCACCAACAGCGTGATGATGCCCATTGTGGCCTTCTGCACCTGCATCTTCGTGGGGTGGGTGATGGGCCCCCAGCTGGTGGTGGACGAGGTGAAGCTCTCCTCCCGGTTCCCCCGGGAAAAGGTGTTCCGGGTGGTCATCCGCTATGTGGCCCCGGTGTGCATTTTGCTCATCCTCATCTCTTCGGTGCTGGACACCCTGGGCATCGCGTCCATCTGACGGAAAGGAGCGCCTAGCCTATGAAAACACAGCGAGAATATCCCGCCGTCACCATCGACGCCCGGGGGGCAAAGCGGGCCCAGCAGGGCCACCCCTGGGTGTTCGACAACGAGATCACCGCCCAGGAAGGGGAGATTGCAAACGGCGCCCTCTGCGACGTGGTGAGCCCCAAGGGGCGGTACCTGGGCACGGGGTTTTACAATTCCCACTCGAAAATTCGGGTGCACATCCTCTCCCAAAACGCCAGCGACAAGTTTGACGAGGTCTTTTTCCGCCGCCGGGTCCAGTACGCCTGGGACTATCGGAAGACGGTGATGGGGCCGGACGTCTCCGCCTGCCGGGTCATCTTCGGGGAGGCCGACCGGTTCCCCGGGCTTACGGTGGACAAGTTTGGGGACATCCTGGTGGCCCAGACCCTGTGCCTGGGCACGGAGCTGCGCAAGGACTGGATCTTCCCCGCCCTGGCGGAGGTTTTGGAGGCCGACGGCCAGCCGGTGCGGGGCGTTTTCCAGCGCAACGACGTGAAGATCCGGGAGCTGGAGGGCCTGGAGCAAGGGAAGGGCTGGTATCCCCTGCCGGGGAAGGCCCTGCCCGAATCCACCCAGACGGAGATTGTGGAGAACGGCATCCGTTACCACGTGGACTTTGAAAACGGGCAGAAGACCGGCTTTTTCCTGGACCAGAAGTACAACCGGGCGGCGGTGGCCCGGCTGGTCCCCGGCCGCAGGGTGCTGGACTGCTTTACCCACACGGGCTCCTTTGGCCTCAACTGCAAAAAGGCCGGGGCCGAGAGGGTGGTCAGCGTGGACGTGAGTGAGAGCGCCATCGCCCAAGCCAGGGAGAACGCCGCCCTCAACGGCCTGGAGGTGGAGTACCAGGCGGCCAATGTGTTCGACCTGCTCCCCCAGCTTACCCCCGGGGAGTTCGACACCATCATCCTGGACCCGCCGGCCTTTACAAAGTCCGGAAAAACGGTCAAAAACGCGGAGCGGGGCTATAAGGAGATCAACTACCGGGCTATGAAGGCCCTGCCCCGGGGCGGATATTTGGCCACCTGTTCCTGCTCTCACTTTATGACGGACGCCCTGTTCCGGCAGATGCTCCAATCCGCCGCCCGGGACGCCCAGGTGGAGCTGCGCCTGGTGGAGGCCCGGGCCCAGGGGCCGGACCATCCGGTTTTATGGACAGTGCCGGAAACGGACTATTTGAAGTTCTATATCTTTCAGGTGGTGTAAGAGAAGGGCCAGCGGAGTTCTCGCCGGCTCTTTTTCGCGCCCGGCGCCATTCTTCTCTGGCCTATGGGGCCAAAGTATGGTATATTATCCCTATAGCACCCGGCGTGGGAAAGGAGGGATTGTCCATGACGGACTTTTTTATGGCGGCTCTTCCCTTTGTGGCCATTGGGGTGACGGTGGCCCTGCTGGCGGCCAACCATCAGCAGGAGAGGAGCAGCTATCTCACCGAGGGCATGTGCCTGGGACTGGCTCTGGGCGCGGGGCTTTCCAGTTCGCTGCAAATGGAGCTGGGCCTTTCCATGTCCCTGGGGATGCTGCTGGGGGCGGCTTTGGGCCAGCTGGCCCCTAAAAAAGCAGAAACCAAACACAGACGGCCAGGAGGACAGCTATGAGATACATTGACCACTTTTCCTACGAGCTGGGGGCTGCGGACTGCTTTTGCGAAATGGTCCGCGCCGGGGTGAAGGGCCTGGCCCTGGCCCACCCCTGCCCCACCAAAGAGGAACGGGACGAGTATCTGCCCTATTTTGAGGGCCTGTGCCAAAAGTACGGGGTAAAACTCTATGTGGAGGACGTGCCCCTGCTGACGGACCTGTTTCCCCTGTCCATGAACCGGGGGAAGTTCAACGCCCTGTTCTACCAAGAGGACACCGCCATCCGGGAATACCTCTCCCTGAAGGCGGAGAAGGCCGCCGCCCAGAGGGAGGGCCGGTATGGGGAGGTCCGGGAGGACATCGCCCGCCGGTACGGGAGGCTGCTCTCCTACACGGAGGCGGGCATCCAGCGGCTGCTGGACCAAAACCCAGAGAAGGAATGACCACAGGAGGGACGCGCCATGTCCATGAAGTACAACCGCCAGCTGCCCAGCCCCCAGGAGCTCAAGGGGGAATATCCCCTCTCCCCGGCCCTTGCCGCCTTGAAGGAGAGGCGGGACAGGGAGATCCGGGCGGTGTTTGAGGGGAAAAGCGGCAAGTTCCTGGTGGTGGTGGGGCCCTGCTCCGCCGACCGGGAGGACGCGGTGCTGGAGTACGCCGCCCGCCTGGCAAAGCTCCAGGAGCGGGTGGAGGAAAAGCTGCTGCTCATCCCCCGGGTGTACACCAATAAGCCCCGGACCACCGGCGCGGGGTACAAGGGGATGCTCCACCAGCCCAGCCCGGACAAGGCCCCGGATTTGCTGGGGGGCATCATCGCCATCCGGCGGCTGCACCTGCGGGTGATGGAGGAAAGCGGCCTCACCGCCGCCGACGAGATGCTCTACCCGGAGAACCGCAGCTACTTAGACGACGTGCTCTCCTACGAGGCGGTGGGCGCCCGGTCTGTGGAGAACCAGCAGCACCGGCTCACCGCCAGCGGCATGGACATCCCCGTGGGTATGAAAAACCCCACCAGCGGCGACCTCTCCGTAATGCTCAACTCCATCCAGGCGGCCCAGAGCGGCCACACCTTCCTCTACCGGGGCTGGGACGTGACCACCGGGGGCAACCCCCTGGCCCACGCCATCCTCCGGGGCGGGGTGGACAAGTACGGCACCTGCGTGCCCAACTACCACTATGAGGACCTGATGCGCCTGTGGGAGCTGTACCAAAAGCGGGGGCTCCAGTTCCCGGCGGCGGTGGTGGACGCCAACCACTCCAACTCCGACAAGAAGTATAAGGAGCAACCCCGCATCGTCAGCGAGGTGCTCCACAGCCGCCGCCACAGCCCGGAGCTGCGGGCCCTGGTCAAGGGCGTGATGGTGGAGAGCTATTTGGAGGAGGGCTGCCAGCCCATCGAGGGGGAGCGGGTGTTCGGCCGGTCCATCACCGACCCCTGCCTGGGCTGGGAGGACACCCAGCGGCTGCTGTTGGAAATGGCGGACAAAGTGTGAGAAAAAACCAAGAAAGAGGGGGAGCCCTGTGAAAGAACGGGTGTACAACAAGCT
>CALWIE010000206.1 GCA_944380625.1 uncultured Clostridia bacterium | reverse complement strand
AGATATCCCATGGCGTAAGCCAGTAAGGCCCCTTGTAGACTACAAGGTTGATAGGCTGCGTGTGTAAGCATGGTAACATGTTCAGCTTGGCAGTACTAATAGGCCGAGGGCTTGACCATAGTCCCTTTTCGAGACTAGTCATTGCGTCTCTCTTTTTCTTCTCTTTCTGCTTTATTCAGTTTTCAGGGTACAGGCCATCCGGTTCGGATGGCTTTTTTGCTATCCTGTGGTCTGTTTCAACCCTCTCGCCGCCGCAAGGCGGCTTTTTTCTCGCTCAATTTCCCAGAGTCCCCAGGAAATCCCTGCTTTTTTGAGCATTCGTCCGGTTTTCCCAAACCCCCTTTACATCCGGCGAAAAGCCCCGTATAATAGTGCAGCGGTTCCAAGTTATGGCGCTGTGGGAAAAAATAAACGGAGGGTTACTATGAAAGCGTTTATCAGAGAGTTTAAAGAATTCATCTCCAAGGGCAATGTGATGAGCATGGCCGTCGGTATCATCGTCGGTTCCGCTTTTACCGCGATCGTTACCTCCTTGAACCAGGATATCATCACCCCCCTGCTGGGCCTCATCCTGGGCCAGATCAACTTTGCCGGCCTGTCCTTCACCGTGGGCAACGCCACCGTCACCTACGGCAACTTCATCCAGGCCATCATCACCTTCTTCATCACCGCCCTGTGCCTGTTCCTGGTGCTGAAGGCCATGAACACCTTCACCGCCAAGCTGAAGGCCGAGGAGGAGGCCAAGGAAGAGGCTGCTCCCCCCGCCGAGGACATCCAGCTCCTCACTGAGATCCGCGACCTGCTGAAAAAGTAAAGAGAAGGGCTCTCCCTGTGGGGAGGGCCTTTTTGAATCCACTGCTTATGAGGAGGATATGAAAATGGCAAACGCGAAACACCTGCGTATTGCCAGCGTCCTGCTGATTCTGCTGGGGGCAGGCTCCATCGCCTTTACCCGCTTTGTGCTGGGCAGCGGGGACTTTTCCAACTTCCCTCTGGGCCCGGAACAGGCCCTGCTGTGGCTGGCGGGCCTCTATGTGCTGGACGCTGTAAAGGTCCTGGCGGGCCTTGTGGGCTTGCTGCGGGCCGGCCACCGGGCCCTGCTCACGGTGGTGCTGGGCGTCATCGTCTTTTTGGCCCAGCTGGTCACCTTTTTAAACTGCGGCGGCAACGTGGCGGCCATCGTCCTAAACATCGTGCTGCTGGCCATCCCCTATTACTACCTGCACAACGCCTATAAGATCTTCCGCCAGGGCTGAGTACGGCCCTAAAAGGAAAACCCCCGGAGATTCCCTCCGGGGGTTTTTGCGTTCTCACGCAGCTTTTAGAAGATGTTGGTGAACTGGTCGATCAGCCCTTCGTTGCGGGTCATGGAGATGTTGTTGAGCAGGATCACGTCCTCCACGCCCTTCTCCTGGGCCAGGGCGCTCACGGTGCCCTGGTACTTCCGGTAGTCCACCACGTAGACCTTCTCGTAGTGGTTCACCAGGAAGGGGATGAAGCAGTTGCCAAAGGACTCCTTGACCAGGATGCAGGCGGAGCCGTCGCTCAGGCCGCTGTTGGTGATCTCCTCATAGGGCTGGTCGCCTGCGGCGTAGATGATGTACTTCATGGACTGGCTGTAGGTGTCGCCGTCGGCGATCAGGGGCCAGTCCTCCAGCACCGTGCCGTCGTCCTGGGTGGCGTCCAGGCGCACATCCGCCTGAGGGATATAGGCCACCACCGTGTCCGGGTTGGAGGCCAGGGCGCTGCTCTGGCTGCTGTCGTAGAAGCTGCCCAGATAGTCTGTGTACTCCTTCTTCTCAAACTGGTCCAGGGGCACGGCCTCCATCCCCTTGGCCTTGCAGAACTGCTCGTAGGCGTAGTAGGCGCCCAGCTGGGTCCAGTGGTGGTCGGTGCGGAAGTAGAGGTACTCCCCGGCGTGGGATTTGAGGGTGTCGAACAGGGAGACGGTCTTCACCGAGGAGTTCATGGCGTTGATGGAGGGGTAGATGTACTCCTCAATGGCCTTGCGCTGGTCAGAGGTGTTCAGCTGGTTCTTCTCGATGTAGCTCTCGGGCAGGTCGATGTCGATGCTGGTGGGGATGACCATGTCGTAGACGTTGGAGATGCCGGAAAGCTTTTCCCCGGCGCCGGCCACGGCTTCGATATAGCGGTTTGCCAGGTCCGTGCTGAAGTTGTAGTACTCGTAGGCGGTGTCCCCTACGATCAGCAGGCCGCCGATGGTCTCAGGGGCGGCCTGGGGCTCTTCCTGAGGGGCGGGGGTGGGGCTGGACTCCGGCTGGGAGGAGGTGACCTGGGAGGTCTCCCCCGAAGTGGTGGACCCGGCGTCCGAGGTAGGCTCCCCGGCGGGGCCGGTGGCACCAGAGGTCTCGCTCACAGTGCTTCCTGCGCTGGAGAGGCTGGAGCCGTTCCCGGCGGGGTCCTTTTCTGCCTGGGAGGAGCAGCCCCGGGTCACGAAGAAGAAGATCACCAGCGCCACGACCACCAGGAGCACCAGGGCCACAATGGGCAGCAGGGGCGGCCCGCTCTTGCGGCGCCGGCTGCGGGAGTTCTGGGAGAACTGGGGATCCCGGGAGTACTGGCGCTCCCGGGAAGAGGAGCGTTCCCGGGCAGGGGCGGCCTCCCGGCGGGGGCGTTCCCGCTGGTAGAGGGGCTCCAGGTCGTCGTACTGGGAGTCCCGGGAGGCGTAAGAGCTGCTGCTGTAGCGGGTGCTCCGGCCGGTGGTGTCAGAGGAGCGGGTGCTCCGGGTGGACCCAGAGCGGTCGGAAGAGGTCCGCCGGGAGCTGCTGCCAGAGCCGGCAGCCCGGCGGGGGGTGTAATTAGCCATGATAAATCATCCTTTCTCCAAGGGTTTTTCCAGGTTTTAGCTGCCGGTGTAGGGGGCGTCGGGGATCTCGTCGCCCTGTTGCACATCGCCGACGATCTCCACAGTCTTGATGCCGTAGAAGGACTTCACCCAGTTGTTCAGCTGGAAGAACATGTCCCGCAGGGGGAAGGTGTCGGCAAACCAGGTGTCAATGCCCTGGGTGTACTCCCCGGTGGCCAGGGACTCCACGGTGACGGTGGGGAACTCTGTGAGCTTCCGCTTTTCCATGAGGGACTCGGTGGGCCGCAGGGGCAAAAGCAGGGAGAACACCCCAAAGGCGTACAGTGTCACAAAAAACAGGATGGCTTTCCCCACGGAGCCCCGTTTGTACTCGCGCGCGTGCCGCATAAGACCAATCTCCTTTCCGGTTTAGAATTGCAGGTAGAGGAAGGGGTTGTAGGAATCCCCCACGAGATAGCTGATGGAGAACAGCAGCCCGGCCACAGGCAGGGCGTATTCCAGCACCGTGCCCACGGCGATGGCCGCCCCGTTGGTAGAGGAGGTGACCCGGTGGTAGAGCATCCTGGGCAGGGGCGTGCAGGCCACGGCGGCCACCACCAGGAAGAACAGGTAGTTCAAGAAGATGTTCTGGCTCTCAAAGCTCAGGAAGGGGTTGCCGTTTAAGCAGAACATGCCCTTGAGGACCACAATGCCCTGGGTGAAGTCGGTGAAGTAGAACAGCACCCAGCCGAAGAACACCACCACCAGGGTGTACAGGTGGGCAAAGAAGGCGGGCAGCCGCTGCAGCCCGGGGATGAGGAACTTCTCCAGGGCCAGGAACACAAAGTAGTAGAGCCCCCACAGGATGAAGTTCCAGCCGGCCCCGTGCCACATGCCAGTCAAAAACCAGACGATCAGCAGGTTTACGCACTGGCGGGCCTTGCCCCTCCGGTTGCCCCCCAGGGGGATGTACACGTAATCCCGGAAGAAGGAGGAAAGGCTCATGTGCCAGCGCCGCCAGAAGTCGGTGATGGAGTTGGCGAGGTAGGGGTAGTTGAAGTTTTCCTTATAGCGGAAGCCCACCATCAGGCCCATGCCGATGGCCATGTCCGAGTAGGCGGAGAAGTCCAGGTAGATCTGCAGGGCGTAGGCAAAGCACCCCAGCCACAGGGAGAGGGCCGCGGCGTTTTCCAAGGTGGGCAGGTTGGCCGCCTGGTTTGCGGCGGCGCCGTCCAGAATGGTCCTGGTGGCGATGGAGCCGCAGACGTTTGCCAAAAGCACTTTTTTCGCCAGGCCCGAGACAAAGCGGTTGATGCCGTTGCGCATGTCCTCGCTGTCCACATGGCGGCAGAGGATCTGCTCGGCCACGTCCTGGTAGCGGACGATGGGGCCGGCAATGCACTGGTGGAAGAGGGAGACGTACAAAAGCAGCCGGCGGAACTTGGGCTGGGCGGGCACCTCCTGGCGGTACACGTCCACCATGTAGGAGAGCAGCTGGAAGGTGTAGAAGCTGATGCCAATGGGCAGGGCGATCTTGGGCACCACGCTGGGCCAGCCGAACCACTGGTGGGTCTCCCCCAAGAGGAAGGCCGTGTACTTAAAGAAGCACAAAAGCCCCAGGTCGATGACGCAGCCCAAAACGAGGAAGGCCTTGCTCTTCCCGGTGCCCCGGTACTTGTAGATGAACTGGGAGACGGCCCAGTCCGCGAAGGCCATGAATAGGAGCATCAGCACAAAGAAGGGCTCGCCCCAGGCGTAGAAGACCACAGAGAAGATGATGAGCACGGTGTTCTTGGCCTCGATGCTCTTGGCGAACACGTAGATGAGCATTTGCAAGGGGAAGAACACGCACAGGAATACCAGGGACGAAAAGACCACGTCATACCCTCCTAGAATGGAAATTCACAATTTGCTTTAAGAAAAGGAAAGGCCCTCGCAGAGGGGGGCTTTTCACTGGCCGGGCCTGGGGCCGCCGGTAGGGCCGTTTTGGGGTGGGGTCTCCCCCCAGCCGGGGCCGCCGTAGGGAGGCTGCTGGTAGGGGGGCGGGGGATAGGCCCCGGGGAAGGGGCGGGGCGGCTGTTTGCCGTAGGCCCGGTACGCCAGGGCGGACAGGCCGGGAAGGTTTGCCTCTTGGCCCTTCATCACCCGGACAATGGCCACAATGCTTACCAGGATGGCCGCCAGGTACACCAGGGCGGCAAGAAGGCGCGCCGCCGTGGAGAGGAACCCGAAAAAGCCCCCGTAGCCGGGGAGGAGCCGGGCAAAGCCCAGCAGGACCCCCCGCAGGGCCGCCGCGGCTATGGAAAGGCCCAAAGCCTGCAGGGACTGCCGTCCAGCCCACTCGTCCCTCTCGGCGAAGACCGCGGCAGCGAACAGAAGGGCGCACAGCAGGGGCTGTCCGAGGATGACGCCGATAAACGCCAGGATGGGGTAAATGGATAAAACCAGGCCAAAACGCCCTTTTCCCATGGGAAAACCTCCCTTTTGGTAGGATGCTTAGTTTACAAAAAACCGCACCTCTTAGTTTAAGCTATAGCGCAGGGCAAGTCAAGGGAAAACCAGTAAAAAACTGACGAAAAAGGGGGCCTGGGTGACAGGGGGAAACGTGTAAAAAGCGGAGGGGCCCAGCCCGGGAAAAGGGCAGCAAAAAAGCCTCTTGCAAGGCAAGAGGCTTTTTTGTGTTGGCGAAAACCTATTTTTCCGGTCCGTCTCCAGCCAAGTATCTTGGGCGCCGGCGAGCTTAACTTCCGTGTTCGGGATGGGAACGGGTGGACCCTCGCGGCAATCAACACCAACTATTCAGTTTGCCGCCTCTCTCGACG
>CALWIE010000205.1 GCA_944380625.1 uncultured Clostridia bacterium | reverse complement strand
GCGGCAGTGACAGCCTGGCACAGATCCAGGTAGAGCAGCAGGAGACCCGGGATGGGGCCCTGCACCTCTCCGGCGCGCTGGTCTACCTGGTGGACGGCTCGGAGCTGGCCCAGTTCCAGGCGGTGCTCACCCCCCGGGACAATATGTTCGGCTACACCATCTCCCAGCTGGAGATCGCGTAAAGGAAAGAGTAAATTACGAGGGCGCGCCGCAAGGCGCGCCCTTTCTTTTGGAAAATGGTATAGTTTCCCGCCCTGGGGGCTATATTTTTTCCGGGGTCTTGCACTCTTTCCCCCTCCTGGATATAATATGGTGTAAAACGAAGGGGAAAAACAGGACTTGAGGTGTGCTTTCATGAAAGCTGAGATACAACATTACATCCGCCCGGGTGCCCGGGTCCATCTGGTGGGCATCGGCGGGGTGTCCATGGCTGCCCTGGCCGAGGTGCTCCGCTTCCGGGGGCTGACGGTCACCGGCTCTGACATGAACGAGAGCCCGGCGGTGGAGCGGCTGCGCGCCCTGGGCATCCCGGTGGCCATCGGCCACCTGCCCCAGAACGTGGAGGGGGCTGGCTGCGTCATCCGCACCGCCGCCGTCCACGACGACAACCCGGAGATATCCGCCGCCCGGGTCGCCGGCATCCCCGTCTTCGAGCGGGCCCAGGCATGGGGGGCCCTGATGACCCACTATCAAAACGCCCTGTGCGTGGCGGGCACCCACGGCAAGACCACCACCACCTCTATGTGCACCCACATCTTTCTGGCCGCCGGCCGGGACCCCTCGGTGATGATCGGGGGCTTCCTGCCCGTCCTGGGCGCGGGCCACCGAGTGGGGCACGGGGACACCATCATCGCCGAGTCCTGCGAGTACTGCAACTCCTTCCTCTCCTTCTGCCCCACGGTGGCGGTCATCCTCAATGTGGAGGCGGACCACCTAGACTTTTTCAAAGATCTGGCCGATATCCAGTGCTCCTTCCGGGCTTTCGCCAAACTGGTGCCGGAGGATCGGGGCTGGGTGGTGGTCAATGGGGACAACGC
This sequence comes from uncultured Clostridia bacterium, assembly GCA_944380625.1. Next base: position 2,917 of record CALWIE010000205.1, on the reverse strand, counting down.
CCACGCCCTGGAGGCGGTGGAGGGCTGTGGGCGGCGGCTGTTCCGCTTCAGCCTCACCGACCCGGCGGCCGACGGCCGGGTGGAGGGCCTGACCTGGGAGAAGGGCCTGCCTACCTTTAACATCCTGATCCACGGAGAGAAGTATGCCCACGTGGCGCTGCGGGTGGGCGGGGAGCACAACGTGTCCAACGCCCTGGCCTCCGCCTGCGCCGCCTGGGTGCTGGGAGTGCCCGGCCAGGCGGTGGAGGAGGGGCTGGATTCCTTTACCGGGGCGGGCCGCCGCTTTGAAAAGAAGGGGGAGTACCACGGGGCTGTGGTGTACGACGACTACGCCCACCACCCCGATGAACTCCATGCTCTGCTGACCATGGCCGAGAGCCTGGGGTACAGCCGGGTGGTCTGCGCCTTCCAGCCCCACACCTACACCCGCACCGCCGCCCTCTTCGACCGATTCGTGGAGGAACTGAAGCGGCCGGATGTGGTCCTTTTGACGGAGATCTACGCCGCCCGGGAGAAGAACACCATCGGCATCTCCTCCCGGGACCTGGCAGAGAAAGTCCCGGGGAGCATCTTCTGCCCCACCCTGGAGGAGGTCACCGCCCGACTGCGGGAACTGGCCCGGCCGGGGGACCTGATCCTCACCGTGGGGGCGGGGGACATCTACCGGGCCGGAGAGGCGTTGTTAGAGAGCGGAGAGTGGGGAATAGGAGCCGGGAGAAAAACACAGAATGGGAATTGAAAATTAGGAATGATCGTTCCATAGGGACAGATATTGCCCACCCGGCTGGTTCTGCATCTTTTGCAGGGCGCGACGACCTGGCGTACCCTTCGTAGGGGCGGATATCATCCGCCCGCCGTCCACCGCCCACGGTGTATGCTGCTGAACTTAGGCGCGCTGGAAACGGATAGAAGCACCTGACTCAGGACGTTGAGAAGAGCGGTAGCGAGTAAGTTTAGATCATCCTTCAAGAGGTCACCCGCGCCGGCCGCGACCACCGTGGCGCCCCTTCTACGCCCCCGTAAAACGGGGGTCCGGGGGGAGGGCGAGCGAAAGCCCGAGGCCGCAGGCCGAGGACTTTCCATCGAGCCCCCCCGGTGGCGTTTTGCCTACTTTGCCGCCGCGGGCAAAGTAGGTCGCCGCCCGCAGACGGCGAAACACCCCGCATCAAACAGACAGGCGGGCCGCTCTCCACGGCCCGCCTGTTTGACTGCTCAATAGGTGTGATCGCAGATCTCCCGGATCTTCTGCTGGATGCTCTTCAGGTCCTCGAAAGTCTCCGGCCGGCGCCGGGGATCCCGGAGAATGGCGGCAGGGTGGAACAGTGCGGTCATCTGGACCCCCGCTTTCTCGAACCACTGGCCGTGTTCCTTGGTGATCTTGAAGTCCTCCTTGATCAGCCGCATGGCGGCGATGCGCCCCAGGCACACGATGATCTTGGGCCGGATCAGGGACACCTGGTTGCGCAGATAGCCGATGCAGGCGTCCTGCTCGGTGTTCAGAGGGTCCGGGTTCTGGGGGGGACGGCATTTGACGATATTGGCGATGTAGACATTCTTTTTCCGGTCCAGGTCCACCAGTTCCAGCATGTCGTCCAGCAGTTTGCCCGCACGGCCCACAAAGGGCTCCCCCTGCAGGTCCTCGTTTTCTCCAGGGCCCTCGCCGATCATCATGATCTCCGCGTCCCGGGGGCCCACCCCAAAGACCACGTTGTGCCGGGTGTCTGCCAGGGCACACTTCTGGCAGCTTTTGCAGGTGTGTTCCAGGGTCTCCCAATCCATCATTGCCATCGCTTCCTCCACCTTCCTGCCCGCCTGGGGCGTTGTTTTTTGCACCTGTAGAGTATACCATGGTTTGCCCGCGGGGGAAAGAGAAACTTGCAGATGCTTGCCGCGGAAAGAAGGAAACTGGGGGAGAGGGGGCGGACCTGTAGGAAAATGGAAGACGATGAAGGCAAATTTTTGGGAAAAATACGCTTGACAAATAGGGGAAGAGAAGCGTATGATACGCACATAATATTAAAAAACGGTGACGGAGACCGCATCCCACGGCGTCCAACAGAGAGACCGGGCCCCTGTGCTGAAAGCCTGGTCGGGAAAGACGGGACTGCGCAACACTCCTGAGTTGACGGTTCGAAAAAGGAAGACCTTTTTGAGGGCCGTCCGTCCTCCCCACGTTACCGGGGCTCGAAAGAGGTTCCTTGTTGGAGGAGCAACGCGGGTGGTACCGCGGGATCATTGTAACGGTGATTTCGTCCCGAGTCGTATTGTTTGATACGGCTCGGGATTTTTTCATGCCCGGGCCCGTGTCGCGGACAGAAAGGAAGGGCAAAGCATATGGAATTTGTCACAGCGTATCAGGAGAAACCGGTGAGGGCCCAACAGGTCCTCTCCGGGGAGTTGGACGGACAGTCTGCCACCCTCCAGGGGGCGGTCCACGCCCTGCGGGAGTTGGGGGGCATCACCTTTTTGACCCTGCGGATGGGGGACGGGGCCGTCCAGTGCGTGTGCGCCCCAGGGGAGGAGCCCCGGGGCCTGTGTGAGGAGTGCGCCGTCCGGATCAGCGGCCGGGTGCGGCCGGAGGAGCGGGCCCCCGGCGGCCGGGAGCTGGCGGCGGAGTCCATTGAAATTTTGTCCCGCCCCGCCCAGGCCATGCCCGTCCCCGTATCCAAGTGGAAGCTGGACCTGAACCTGGACACCGAGCTGTCCCTGCGGCCGGTGGTGCTGCGCAACCTGCGCCAGCGCTCCGTGTTCAAAATTCAGGAGGGGATCTCCCGGGCCTTCCGGGAGTACCTCACCGGCGAGGGCTTTACCGAGATCCACACCCCCAAGATCGTCCACGCCGGGGCCGAGGGGGGCAGCAACATCTTCCGGCTGGACTACTTCGGCAAAAAGGCCTTCCTGGGCCAGTCCCCCCAGT
>CALWIE010000204.1 GCA_944380625.1 uncultured Clostridia bacterium | reverse complement strand
TGTACAGCGTGGTGGACCGGATGTACATTGGCCGCCTGCCCGACGCCGCCGGCAACGCCCTGACCGGCCTGGGGCTCACGTTCCCCATCATCTCCATGGTCACCGCCTTTGCCAATTTGTTCGGCATGGGCGGCTCGCCCCTGTTTTCCATTGAGCGGGGCCGGGGGGATGTGGAAAAGGCCAAGCGGATCTTGGGCAACACCTTCGCCCTGCTCGCCGGCACGGGGATTGTCCTCACGGGGGTGCTGCTGCTCATCAAGCGGCCCCTGCTGTACGCCTTTGGCGCTAGCGACGCCACCTACCCCTACGCCGACGGGTACATCACCATCTACCTGTGCGGCAGCGTGTTTGTGATGATCAGCCTGGGGGTGAACCAGTTTATCAACGCCCAGGGCTTCGGGCGCACCGGGATGCTCACCGTCCTCATCGGGGCGGTGACAAACATCCTTTTGGATCCGGTGTTCATCTTTGTCTTCGACATGGGGGTGCAGGGGGCGGCCCTGGCCACCATCCTCTCCCAGTTTCTGTCGGCGCTGTGGGCCTTCTCCTTCCTGCGGGGGAAAAAGGCCCTGATCCCCCTGGAGTGGCCCTATCTGCGGCTGAAGGCCCGGCTGGTGTGGCAGATCCTCTCCCTGGGGTTTTCCAGCTTTGTCATGGCCATCACCAACTCCATCGTCCAGGTGGCCTGCAACGCCACCCTGCAAACCTTCGGCGGGGACCTGTACGTGGGGGTGATGACCATTCTAAACTCTGTGCGGGAGGTGGTCTCCACCCCCATCCACGGGGTCACCAGCGCCGCCCAGCCTGTGATGGGCTTTAACTACGGCGCCCGGGAGTACCGCCGGGTGCGGGGAGGCATCCTCTTCTGCACGGTGGCCTGCGTGGCCTACACCACCCTGGTGTGGCTGGTGCTGTTTTTGTTCCCCCGGTTTTTCATTGGCCTGTTCACCGGGGAGGCGGACTTGGGGGAGGCCGCCGTGCCCGCCATGCACATCTACTTCTTCGGCTTTTTCATGATGAGCCTGCAAATGGCCGGCCAGTCGGCCGCAGTGGCCCTGGGGCGGTCCAAGCAGGCGGTCTTCTTCTCCCTGTTCCGGAAGGTGGTCATCGTGGTGCCTTTGACCCTTTTGCTGCCCCACCTGTTCGGCCTGGGGGTCGATGGGGTGTTCCTGGCGGAGCCCATCTCCAACTTTATCGGCGGGGGCGCCTGCTACATCACCATGGTGCTGACCATCTGGCGGGAGATGGTGCGCCGGGAAAAGGCGGCGGAGGGGGCCTGAGCCCAAAAAGAAAAGCCGCAGGGCAGAGGCCCTGCGGTTTTTGCTTTCTTTAAAAGATATTCTCGTCGGGGATGTGCTCCATGATGTCCTCCACCCGGCAGCCCAGGATGTTGCAGAGGCGGTCGATGGTGTTTACCTCCACATTCCGGTTGTGGCGCAGGCGGTTGAGCACCGACCGGTTCACGTTATAATAGGTATACAGCTTGTACTCCGAAAGGCCTTTGGCCCGCATGGTCTGCCAAAATTTGTCGTATCTTATCATATTGCCTCGCAATTTGTCGAAAGGTCTGCCTTGCTTTCCTCCCTATTATGGGCGTAAAATAAGCTTGGAAACAGTGTGCTTATAAAGACACTATGTTTTAGATTTGGCAAATGGAGGAGGCATTTCCCATGGAGCCCTACCGTTCTATGTACACCTTGCTGTTCAACGCCATCACCGACGCCCTGGCGGCGCTGGAGGGCGTTTCCGGCGCCCAGCCCGCCAGGGCCCTGCTGGCCCAGGCCCAGGGCCAGGCGGAGGAAATTTTTCTGGAGCAGGGCGGCTAAAAGGGAAAAAGGAGGGGCCTGGGCCCCTCCTTTTTTGCGGGTTTTCCCAATTCCCAAAGAAAAGATTGACAATCTTTTATTTATCTTGCAGGTTTTTACAAGTTGGAGTACAATGAACCTGTATAAGGCCCCGCCCTGCTGCTTCTGGCGGACGGGGCTTTCCCTATGAAAGGCTGGAATGAAGTTATGGAGTTTCCAACACATCCTTTCCGCACCCATGGAGGGGCGGGGGTCCCCCACAGGAAAAACACCTGGGACATTCCCACCGCCACCATGCCGCCGCCGGAAAAGGTTATTTTGCCCATGCAGCAGCACATCGGCGCCCCCTGCGCGCCCACGGTGAAAAAGGGCGATCACGTGTATGTGGGCACTGTGGTGGGCGACAGCGACGCCTATGTGAGCGCCCCGGTCCACGCCTCGGTCTCCGGCACGGTGTCGGAAATCACCTCCGTCATGCTCACCGGCGGACAGATGACCCAGGCCGTGGTGGTGGAGTCCGACGGAAAAATGGAAAAGGACCCCGCCATCTCCCCGCCGGGGGAGGTCACCACCAAGGAGGGGCTGGCCCAGGCGGCCCGCTCCGCCGGGCTGGTGGGCCTGGGCGGCGCGGGCTTCCCCGCCCACGTAAAGCTCAACGTCCCCGAGGGGAAGGTGATCGACACCCTGCTGGTCAACGTGGCGGAGTGCGAGCCCTATGTGACTTCCGACCACCGGGAGGCCTTGGAAAACGGCCGCAATGTGCTGGAGGGCATCTACAAGGTCAAGGAGATCCTGGGGGTGCAGCGGGTTATCATCGCCGTGGAGGACAACAAGCCCGATGTGATCGAAAAGCTCTCGGAGATCGCCGACGACCCCAAGCGGGACCCCAGGGACGAGGTGCGTGTGCTGCCCCTTAAGAGCCGCTATCCCCAGGGCGCTGAAAAAGTGCTGGTGCAGGCCTGCACCGGCCGGAAGGTCCCCGAGGGCAAGCTCCCCGCCGACGTGGGGTGCCTTGTGATGAACATCGCCTCGGTCTCTTTTTTGGCAAGCTACCTGCGCACGGGCATGCCCCTGACCCTCAAGCGGGTCACCATCGACGGCTCCGCCATCGCCCACCCCCAAAACGTCATCGTCCCTGTGGGCACCCCCATCAAGGACGTGGTGGCCTTCTGCGGGGGCTATAAGGCAGAGCCCAAAAAGCTCATCATGGGCGGACCCATGATGGGGGTGGCCATCACCAGCGACGAGCTGCCCATTTTGAAGCAGAACAACGCCATCCTGGCTTTCGGCGAGAGGGAGGCCGCCCTGCGGCAGCCCACCGCCTGCATCCGCTGCGGGCGGTGCGTGGCGGCCTGCCCCATGCAGCTGATGCCCACCCGGCTGGAACAGGCCGCCCAGCGCAAGGACGTGGAGGCCTTAAACGCCCTGCACGTGATGACCTGCATGGAGTGCGGGTGCTGCTCCTTCTCCTGCCCTGCGGGGCGGCGGCTGGTGCAGGCCATCCGCTTGGGAAAGCAATATGTGCGAAAGGCAGGAGGGAAGAAATAAGGCCATGGAAAAGTTTATCGTCTCCTCTTCCCCCCATGTAAACGGCGGGAAGACCACCCAAACCATTATGCTGGACGTGATCATCGCCCTGACCCCGGCCATGATCGCCTCGGTGATCCTCTTCGGGTTCCGGGCCGCGGTGGTGATCCTCACCTGTGTGGCCGCCTGCATCCTCAGCGAGTACCTGTGCCGCAAGGCCATGAAGCGCCCCCAGACCGTGGGGGACCTGAGCTGCGTGGTGACCGGCATCCTGCTGGCTTTGAACCTGCCGGTGACCATCAACCCCTTTATCGCCGTCTTCGGCAGCGTGGCCGCCATTGTGGTGGTCAAGCAGATGTTCGGCGGCATCGGCCAGAACTTTGTCAACCCGGCGCTGACCGCCCGGATCATCCTTTTGAACTCCTTTCCCTCCCGGATGACCCACTGGGTGCAGCCCTTTGACTACGCCGCCACCGCCGACGCGGTGACCACCGCCACCCCCCTGGGCATCCTCAAAGAGGGGGGCGGGGAGCTCCCCTCTTACCTGGACCTGTTTTTGGGCAACAACGCCGGCTGCCTGGGCGAGACCTGCGCCCTGGCCCTGCTCTTAGGCGGGGTCTACCTTGTGGCCCGGCGGGTGATCTCCCCGGTGATCCCGGTGACATACCTGTGCACGGCGGCGGCGGTCTCCGCCCTGCTGGGCCGGGATCCCCTTTTCGACCTGCTCTCCGGCGGGCTGCTCCTGGGGGCCATCTTCATGGCCACCGACTACACCACCAGCCCCCTGTACTTTTGGGGCCGGGTGATCTTCGCCGTGGGCTGCGGGGCGCTGACCATCCTCATCCGGGAGTTCGGCTCCCTGCCCGAGGGCGTGTCCTACTCCATCATCCTCATGAACATCCTCACCCCCCTGATCGACCGGTACGTAAAGCCCCGGCCCTTTGGGACATTGGGAAAGTGCAAAGCGCGAAAGGGGGCGGCGAAGGATGAAGCTTGACTTCAAGAGCATCTTAAAACCCACCGCCGTGCTGTTCGTGATCTGCGTGGCGGTCTCCGCCGCCCTGGCGGGCACCAACCTGCTGACCGTGGACCGCATCGCCCAGCTGGAGGCGGAAAACGCCGAGGCCTCCCGGAAGGTGGTCCTTCCCGAGGCCCAGGAGTTCCAGGAGCGGGAGGGCTACTACGCCGGCATGGCCGGCGGGGAGTGCGTGGGCTACGTCTTCGAGACTGGGGCCAGCGGCTACGGCGGCACCGTGTCTGTGATGACGGGCATCAGCGCCGGGGGGGACATCACCGGGGTGGTGATCCTCTCCCACAGCGAGACGCCGGGCCTGGGGGCCAACGCGGAAAAAGCCGAGTTTCTGGACCAGTATTTGCAGCCCGCCCCGGAAGGCGGCCTTTCAGTCATCAAGTACCAGGCCCCGGCACAGGGCCAGGTGGAGGCCATGACCGGCGCCACCATCACCACCAACGCGGTGACAAACGCCGTCAACCAGGCCATTGAACTCTACTACCAAGTGAAAGGGGGCGCCTGACCGTGGAAAAAAAGAAAAGCGGCCTGCTCCATGAGTTCACCAAGGGCATTGTCAAAGAGAACCCGGTGCTGCGCCTGGTGCTGGGCTGCTGCGCCACCCTGGCGGTGACCACCGCCGCCTCCAACGCCATCGGCATGGGGGCCGCCACCACCTTTGTGCTGGTGTGCTCCAACGGGGTGATCTCCCTTTTGCGCAAAGTGATCCCCGACAAGGTGCGCATCCCCGCCTTCATCACCATTGTGGCGGGCTTTGTGACCATTGTGCAGCTGTTTATCCAGGCCTTCTCCCCCGCTTTGGACAAGGCCTTGGGGGTGTTTTTGCCCCTGATTGTTGTAAATTGCATCATCCTGGGCCGGGCGGAGATGTTCGCCAGCAAAAACAAGGTGCTGCCCTCCCTTTTGGACGGCCTGGGCATGGGCGTGGGCTTTACCGCCACCTTGCTCGCCATGGGCATCATCCGGGAGCTTCTGGGGGCGGGCACCGTGTTTGGGCTGCCCATCCTCTCGGGCTTTATGGAGCCCATCATTATCTTCCTGCTGCCCCCGGGAGGCTTCTTCGTCTTCGGGATGCTGGTGGCCCTGGCGGGCAAGCTCTCCGAGGAGGGCAAGGCGCCGGAATCCACCGGCTGCGCCCACTGCCCCCTGGCGGCCTCCTGCACCAAGCTGCAGGAGGGTAAAAACGGAAAGGAGGCCGCGAACTGATGGACGGCCAGACGATCAAGCAGTTGGTCGCCATTTTCCTGGCGGCCATCCTCACAGAAAACTACGTGCTCAACAAGTTTTTGGGCATCTGCCCCTTTTTGGGGGTCTCTAAAAAGCTGAATACCGCCGTGGGCATGAGCTGCGCCGTCACGGTGGTGATGGTGATCTCCACCGCCGTGACCTGGCCCCTGTACACCTACCTGCTGGTGCCAAACGGCCTGGCCTATTTGGAGACCATTGTGTTCATCCTGGTGATCGCCGCCCTGGTGCAGCTTTTGGAGACGGCCCTGCGCAAGTACATGCCCCCCTTGTACAACTCCCTGGGCATTTACCTGCCCCTGATCACCACCAACTGCGCCGTGCTGGGCGTGACCATGCTGGTGCTGGAAAAGGGCGCGGAGGATCCCACCTTTGGATACCTGCAGTCCCTTACAAACGCCTTTGGCTCCGGCGTGGGCTTTTTGGTGGCCATGGTCCTCTTTGCCGGGGTGCGGGAGCGCCTGGAAAACTGCGACATCCCCGAGACCTTTAAAGGCCTGCCCATCACATTGGTGGCGGCCAGCCTGGTGGCCCTTTCCTTCTTGGGCTTCAACGGCCTGGTCGACAATCTGCTGTAAAAGGGAGGGCGCGAACACATGGAAATTCTCACTCCCATTTTGATTGTGGGCATCATCGGCCTGCTGGCCGGGGTGATCCTGGCGGTGGCCTCCATCGTCATGGCGGTGCCCAAGGACGAAAAGGCCGAGGCCCTGGAGGAGGTCCTTCCCGGGGCCAACTGCGGCGCCTGCGGCTTTTCCGGATGCCCCGGCTACGCGGCGGCCATGGCCAAGGGCGAGGCAAAGCCCGGCCTGTGCTCCCCCGGCGGGGCGGAGGTGGCCCAAAAGTGCGCGGAGATCTTGGGCGCCGGCGACGTCCAGGTGGAGGAAAAAACGGCTTTGATCCACTGCCTGGGCAGCTATGACAACACCACGGACAAAATGCTCTACGACGGCATTCAGAGCTGCGCGGCGGCGGCCTTCCTCATGGGGGGGATCACCTCCTGCCGGTACGGCTGCATGGGCCTGGGGGACTGCCAGGCCGCCTGCGAGTACGGGGCCATCCAGATCTGCAACGGCCTGGCCCAGGTGGACCCCCAAAAGTGCAAGGGCTGCTCCAAGTGCGTCTCCGCCTGTCCCAAGGGGATCATCTCCCTGGTGCCCAAAAAGCCCCAGGCGGTGGTGCGCTGCTCCAGCTGCGACAAGGCCAAGGGCACCATGGCCGTGTGCAACATCGGGTGCATCGGCTGCGGCAAGTGCGCCCGCACCTGCGAGTTCGGCGCCGTGGCTGTGGAGAACGGCTTGGCCCGGGTGGACCCTCAAAAGTGCACCGCCTGCGGCAAGTGCGTGGAGGCCTGCCCCCGTCACGTGATCACCCTGCTCTGACGGCGAGAAGGGTCCCTCAAAAGAGGGCTCCTTTTTTACGGGGGCCTTTCTTGACATTGCCCCCGGTTTCCCCTAGAATAGACCCAGCAACTATAAAAAGGAGGGCTCTCGAATGGCGGTGATCGCCACCTTTTACGACCATGTACGGGACATCTCCCGGCAGGAGCGGATCTCTATGATGGAGGCCCTGGGCGCGGCCCGGGAGCTGGGGGTGCAGGCCCTGGAGATCTCCGGCAACAACCTGCTGGGCCGGGAGGACGAGGTGGGCCAGGAGCTGGCCTATTACGACCTGGGGATCTCCTCCATCCCCGCCTATTTCGACTTTGGGAAAAACGGGGACGTGAAGGGCCAGGCCACCCCCTTCCTGGAGGCGGCCCAGTACCTGGGGGCCCCCCGGCTGCTGGTGATTCCCGGCTTTGTGGAGGAGGGGGCCTCCCCCCAGGAGCGGGAAGAGCAGACCCAGCGCATGGTGGAAGGGGTCTGCCGCCTGGGGGATTTGGCCCTGGACTACGGCGTATCCCTGGCCATGGAGGAGTACGACAGTCCCCGGGCCCCCTTTGCCCGGACAGAGGAGGTGCGGCGCTTTTTAGAGGCCTGCCCCGCCCTGGAGTGCGCCTTTGACTCCGGCAACTTCCGCTATGCCGGGGAGTCCTGGGAGGAAGCCTACGAGGCCCTGAGAGACCGGATCGGCCACGTCCACCTAAAGGACAGGGCCTTCTCCCCCCTGGGAGGGGAGGAGCCCAAGCTGGCCCTGGACGGGACGCCCCTGTACCCCGCCCCGGTGGGCGGCGGGGGCCTTGGGCTGGAAAAACTGGTGGACCGGCTGCGGTCAGACGGCTACGACGGGACCTACACCGTCGAGCACTATGGGGCCCCCCGGGCGCTGGAATACCTCTCCCAGTCAGTAAAATGGCTCCGGGACAGGCTGGGGCTATGACCAGACTTTATGTAAAAAAGGAGACTTGCCACATGACAAAACGGGAAAGAGTCCTCGCCGCCCTGGCGGGCAAGCCCGTGGACCGGATCCCCGCAGGATTTTCCCTGCACTTCCCCCGGGAGAAAAACGCCGGGGAAGCCGGGGTCCAGGCCCACCTGGAGTTCTTCCGGGAGACGGGCACGGACATTGTGAAGATCATGAACGAGAACCTGGTGCCCAAACAGGGGGACATCCGCTCCCCGGAGGACTGGGCCTGCATCGGCCCCATCTCCCGGGAGGCGCCCTTTATCCAGCGGCAGCTGGACTTTACGAAGGAGATCCTCGACCGCTGGGAGGGGGACACTTACTCCCTGGGCACCCTCCACGGAATCACCGCCTCCGCCATCCACCCCATCGAGGCGGACTACGGCTACGACCCGGTGCGCACCCTGCTCACCGAGCACCTGCGGGAGAACAGCGCCCCGGTGCTGGACGCCATGAAGCGCATTGCCGAGGGCATGTGCCAGCTGGCCTGGGGCTACGCCGAGGCCGGTGTGGACGGGATCTACTACGCCTCCCTGGGCGGGGAGGCGCGGTGGTTTACCGACGAGGAGTTCGACCGGTGGATCGCCCCCTTCGACAAGCTGATCCTCTCGGAAATCCGCAAGGCGGGGTGCGCGGCCTTCCTCCACATCTGCAAGGACGGCCTGCGCATGGGGCGCTACCGCTCCTATGGGGAGTGCTGCGACGTGGTGAACTGGGGCGTTTTTGAAGCCCCCTGCTCCCTGGAGGAGGGCAAGGCCCTGTTCCCGGGGAAGACCTTGATGGGCGGCCTTGCCAACCGCTCCGGCCCCCTGGTGGAGGGCAGCCGGGAGGAGCTTTGCGCCGCTGTGAGGGAAGTGGTGGAGACCGCCGGGCCCCAGGGCTTCATCCTGGGCGCCGACTGCACCCTCCCCACGGAGATCCCCTACGAGCGCATCCGCTGGGCCGTGGAGGCCCTGGGATAAAATGAAGGGCGCCCCCGCCGGTAAGGCGGGGGCGTTTTTGCGTCCAAAGGCCAAAAATCCCCCTTCACAGCGGGGGAAAACAGGAGTAAGATAGGAGAGGCTTTTGGGATATTTTTCTGGGAAAGGGTGAAAGCATGGCCGCGGAAAACGATTTGGGAAAGGACAAGGTGGGCCGCCTTGTGTGGCGCATCGCCATCCCCAGTATGCTGGGGCAGTTTGTCAGCGTGCTCTACAGCATTGTGGACAGGATGTACATCGGCAACATTCCAAAGGTGGGGGACGTGGCCCTGGCCGGGGTGGGGGTCTGCGGCCCCGTGGTAACCCTGGTGGGGTCGGCGGCGTTCCTCATCGGCGTGGGGGGCGCCCCCCTGGTGAGCATCCGCATGGGGGAGGGAAACCTCTCCGGGGCCGAGCAGGTGCTTGCCAACTGCTTTTTGATGCTCTGCGTGTTCTCGGCGGTGCTTGTGGGAGGGATACTGCCCTTTTGGGAACCCATGCTCCGGCGGTTT
>CALWIE010000203.1 GCA_944380625.1 uncultured Clostridia bacterium | reverse complement strand
GCGCGCAACGTAACTTCCTTTGCGTCGTAGAAGACGTTGGCGGCAAACGTGCCCTCAGAAGCGTCGACGGCAGTCCCGTCGATGTAGAGCTTCGTGAGATCCGGCAGTTCTGTCGCCGCAGCAGCGCTGAGCGGAATCATTGCGACGACCAGCATCACCGCCAGAAGCATCGCAAGTGATTTCTTCAGAAACTTGCTTTTCTTCATAATTTCAACCCTCTTAAATTTTAGATTCTCTCAGGGCTTGTTCCCTGGGAGTTGAAGTTTATCTATACACTCCCATTTGCGGGGAAAGGGAGGGGGAGGCCGGGAAAAATCCGGGTCTGGCGCCGGGACCGGGGTTGAACGGGCCCAGCGCCAGGGGCGAATATCCAGGGGAACCTCTGGAAAATCCGGAAAGGGGAAGATTTCCAGGCATAGGAAAACGCCGCCCCGCAGGGCGGCGTCTTTCGCGCGTTTTCAGTTTCCCGCCGGTCAGGCGCCGGCGGCGGCCAAAAGCTTGTAGTTTTCCCGCAGGGCCGGGTACAGGCTTTTGTAGACCTGGTAGAAGGCCTCGTACTGGGGCACGTTTTCCGGGATGGGCTCTTGGGCGGGGTTTGTCTGGATCATGGCCTGGCAGGCCGCCTGGACACAGGGGTACAGCCCAGCGCCCACCCCCGCCAGGATCGCCGCGCCCAGGGCGGGGCCCTCCTTGGACTTGACGGTTTTCACCGGGCAGTTGTAGGTGTCCGCCAGCATCTGCCGCCACAGGGGGGAGGTCCCCCCGCCGCCGCAGGCCAGCATTTCGCCGATGTCCACCCCCATCTCCCGGAGGACCTCCACGCTGTCCCGCTGGGAGTAGGTGACGCCCTCCATCACGGCCCGGAGCAGGTCTCGCTTGGTGTGCATGGCCGAAAGTCCGAAGAACACCCCCCGGCAGTCCGGGTCCAGGTGGGGGGTGCGCTCCCCCATCAGGTAGGGCAGGTACAGCAGCCGGTTGCAGCCGATGGGGGACTGCTCCGCCTCTTTGTCCATGAGGGCGTAGGGGTCTGCGCCCATTTGGGCGGCGGTGTCCTTCTCCGCCTGGCAGAAGTTGTCCCGGAACCACTTTAGGGACAGCCCCGCCCCCTGGGTGACACCCATCACGTGCCAGGCTCCGGGCACGGCGCAGCAGAAAGTATGGACCCGGCCTTTGGGGTCGATGGAGATTTTGTCCGTGTGGGCGAACACCACCCCGGAGGTGCCGATGGTGGTGAAGGCCTTGCCGTCCTCCACCACGCCGGTGCCCACCGCCGCGGCGGCGTTGTCCCCGGCGCCGCCCACCACGGGGGTGCCGGCCCTCAGGCCGGTGAGGGCGGCGGCCTTTTGGGTCACCTGGCCGGTGACCTCCGGGCTCTCGTAAACCTTGGCCAGCAGGGCGGGGTCGATGTCCAGCTTTTGCAGGACCTCTTCGCTCCACCGGCGGCGGGGCACGTCCAGAAGCTGCATGCCGGAGGCGTCGGAGACCTCGGTGGCAAACTCCCCGGTGAGCATGTACCGCACGTAGTCCTTGGGCAGCAGGATGTGGGCGCACCGGGCGTAGAGCTGTGGCTCATTCTCCCGCACCCACAGGATCTTAGAGGCGGTAAAGCCCGTAAGCGCCGGGTTGGCGGTGAGCTCGATGAGCCGCTCCTTGCCCACCCGCTGGGTGATTTCCTCGCACTGTTTGGCGGTGCGCTGGTCGCACCAGATGATGGAGCGCCGCAGCACGTTCCCCTCTTTGTCCAGCATCACCAGGCCGTGCATCTGCCCGGAGATGCCCAGGCCCTTTACGTCCCCGGGGTCTATGCCGCTCTCTTCCAGGACCCCCCGCAAGGTGCGCTGGGCGGCCTCCCACCAGTCCCGGGGATCCTGCTCGGCCCAGCCGTTTCGCTCCTGGTACATGGGGTACTCCACTGTGGCGCTGGCCACAGCGCGGCCCAGCCGGTCGAAGAGCACCGTTTTGGTGCCGCTGGTCCCCAGGTCGATGCCGATCACATATTCCATAAGACGTCCCTACCTTTCCGTTTTTTCCACAGCTCTATTTTCCTCGATTTCCCGGGGGAAGTCAAGGGAAAAACCGTGGCTTTTCCACGGTTTCTTCCTTGCGGGAATCAAATGTTTGTGCTATTCTAATAGTGTGTGAGCCCCGGCTGCCGCCGGGGGGAAAATCCTTGGGAATCGGGGTGCGACGCCATGAGCGCATACGACGTGATCGTCATTGGGGCTGGGGCCGTGGGAGCGGCGGTGGCCCGGGAGCTCTCCCGCAGGCGGGGGCGCTTCCTGGTGGTGGAGAGGGCTTTGGATGTGTGCGAGGGCACCAGCAAGGCAAACTCCGCCATTATCCACGCCGGGTTCGACGCGGAGCCCGGCACCATGAAGGCCAGGATGAACGTCCGGGGCAACCAGATGATGGACAGGCTCTCCCAAGAGCTGGACATCCCCTTTAAGCGGGTGGGGGCCTTTGTGGTGTGCTTTGCCCCGGAGGAGCTGCCCAAGCTCCAGGAGCTCTACGACCGGGGGGTGAAAAACGGCGTCACGGGGATGGAGCTGCTGACAGGGGACCAGGCCCGGGCCTTAGAGCCCAATCTGAGCGGCCAGGTGGCCGGGGCCCTGCTGGCCCGCACCTCCGGCATTGTGTGCCCCTTTGAGCTGACCCTGGGCCTGGCGGAGAGCGCCGCCAAGAACGGGGTGGAGTTCTCCTTCGGCACCCAGGCCACCGGCCTGGAGCCCTCCGGGGAGGGGTGGCTTCTCCACACCACCCAGGGGGACTTTTCCGCCCGGGCGGTGGTAAACGCCGCCGGGGTCTTTGCCGGGGAGGTCCACAACTGGGTCTGCGGGGAGAAGCTCACCATCATCCCCCGCAGAGGGGAGTACTGCCTGCTGGACCGCACCGCCGGGGGCCATGTGTCCCGCACGGTGTTCCAGCTTCCGGGCAAGTACGGCAAGGGGGTGCTGGTTTCCCCCACGGTCCACGGGAACCTGCTCCTGGGCCCCACCGCCCGGGACATCGGCGACCCGGAGGACACCGCCACCACCGCCCAGGGCCTTGCGGAAGTGCTGGAGAAGTCCGCCCTGGGGGTGAAGGACATCCCCGCCCGGCAGGTGATCACCTCCTTTGCCGGGCTGCGGGCCCACGAGGCGGGGGACGACTTCGTCCTGGGGGAGAGCGCCCCCGGCTTCTTCGACGGGGCGGGCATCGAGAGCCCGGGCCTCACCAGCGCCCCGGCCATCGGGGAATACCTGGCCGGGCTGGTGGCGGAAAAGCTGGGCCTGCCGGAAAACCCGGGCTTTGACCCCCTCCGGAAGGGGGCGCCCCATGTGAAGGACCTGCCCCGGGAGGAACGGGCGGCCCTCATCCGGGAGAACCCCGCCTACGGGCAGATCGTCTGCCGGTGTGAGGAGGTGTCCTACGGGGAGATTGTGGACGCCATTCACGGCATTTTGGGGGCCAAGACCCTGGACGGGGTCAAGCGGCGCACCCGGGCGGGCATGGGAAGGTGCCAAGGGGGGTTCTGTTCCCCCAGGGTGATGGACCTGCTCAGCCGGGAGCTGGGCCTGGATTTGACCCAGGTGCGCAAAAGCGGCCCCAAGTCCCAGATCGTGCTGGAAAAGACCCGGGGGGAGGAGTAAGCCATGAAGCGTGACATCGTGATTATCGGCGGGGGGCCCGCAGGCCTGGCCGCCGCCATCGCCGCCCGGGAGCAGGGCGCCCGGGACGTGCTCATCCTGGAGCGGGAGCCGGAGCTGGGGGGCATTCTCAACCAGTGCATCCACAACGGCTTTGGCCTGCACACCTTTAAGGAGGAGCTCACCGGGCCGGAGTACGCCGCCCGGTTTATAGAAAAGGCGGAACAGCTGCAAATACCCCATTGGCTCTCCACCACGGTGGTGGACTTAGAGCGCCGGGGGGAGAGCCTGTTTGTCACCTGCGTCAGCCGGGAGCGGGGCCTGCAAGTTGTGGAGGCCGGGGCCGTCGTCCTGTGCATGGGCTGCCGGGAGCGGCCCCGGGGGGCCTTGAACATCCCGGGGGGCCGGCCCGCGGGGATCTTCTCCGCCGGCACCGCCCAGCGGCTGGTAAACTTAGAGGGCTACCTGCCCGGCAGGGAGGTGGTCATCCTGGGCAGCGGGGACATCGGCCTGATTATGGCCCGGCGCATGACCCTGGAGGGGGCCAAGGTCAAGTGCGTGGCCGAGCTGATGCCCTACTCCGGCGGCCTGAAGCGGAACATCGTCCAGTGCCTGGACGACTACGGCATCCCCTTAAAGCTGAGCCACACCGTCGTTGACATCCAGGGCAAGGAGCGGGTCACCGGGGTGACCATTGCCCAGGTGGACGGAAAGGGCAAACCCATCCCCGGCACCGAGGAGCATATCCCCTGCGACACCCTGCTCCTCTCGGTGGGGCTCATCCCCGAAAACGAGCTCTCCAAGGCCGTGGGGGTGGAGCTTTCCCCTGTGACCAACGGGCCCCAGGTCAACGAGAGCCTGGAGACCAGCATCCCGGGAGTGTTTGCCTGCGGCAACGTGCTCCACGTCCATGATTTGGTGGACTACGTCTCGGAGGAGGCCCAGCAGGCGGGGCAAAACGCCGCGGCCTACGTCCAGGGGCGGCGCCCCGCCCAAGGGGAGGAGATCCCCATCCGGCCCCAGGGGGCGGCCCGGTACACGGTGCCCATGTGCCTGTCCCCAGAGCGCATGGGGCCCCAGGCGGTGATTCGCTTCCGGGTGGGGCGCAACATCCGGGGGGGCGTGGTGAAGGTCCTTGCCGGGGACAGGCTGCTCTATTCCCGGAAACGGCCCGTCATGGCCCCCGGCGAGATGGAGCAGGTGGTTTTCAAAAAGGAATGGCTCACCGGCGGCGAACAGGAGATCGCCCTGGTGGCCGAGGAAGAGGAGGCGCGGTGACATGGCAGTGGTGGAACTTACCTGTATCAGCTGCCCCTTGGGCTGCCCCCTGCGGGTGGAGACCGACGAAAACGGGGCGGTAGTCCAAGTGACGGGCAACACCTGCAAGCGGGGAGAGGTCTACGGCAAAAAGGAGGTCACCGCCCCGGAGCGGACGGTCACCTCTACGGTGGCGGTGGAAGGGGGCAGCGCCCCCTTGGTCAGCGTGCGCACCCGGGGCGACATCCCCAAGGGGAAGATCTTTGACTGCATGGAAGCCATCCGCCGGGCCAGGGCCCAGGCCCCCATACAGATGGGGGATGTGATTATCGAGAACGTCTGCGGCACCGGTGTGGACGTCATCGCCACCAAGCCCGTGGCCGGTGCGTAACCGCACGGGATGATTCGCGCTCTAGGCCGCTCGCATACGCTCGGGCTGTGTGAGTAGCACCCTCGCGTTCGCGGCGGGTGGCCCCGCAGGACAAGCCGCCCTCTTGCCTGCGGGTGCGTGACCGCACGGGACGATTCGCGCTCTAGGCCGCTCGCATACGCTCGGGCTGTGTGAGTAGCACCCTCGCGTTCGCGGCGGGTGACCCCGCAGGACAAGCCGCCTTCTTGCCTTTGGCAAGGGCGGGGTCGTCCTACGCCAATTTGCGGCGAGTAGGCGGCTGCCGTTTTGCAAAAAGGGCAACAACCGCGCCACCGCTCTATCCACCCGCAGTAGAGAGCGGAGCGCAAGCGAGCGACTACGCGACTTGTCCCGCGCGGCCACGCGCCTGCGGCAAGGGCGGGGCCGTACTGCACCAGCTTCCGGCGAGTAGGCAGCTTCCGTTTTGCAGGAAAAGCAAAAACCGCGCCAGCGCTCTATCCACCCACTGTAGAGAGCGAGTGGAACGAGCGGTGCTGGTGCCCGGTGGGCACCGTCCAGCACCGACCGAGCCGGCAGGCGAGACCGGCGCGACTTGCCTGGGGCGCAGCCCCCGCGACTCGTCCCGCGCGGCCACTCGCCCGGGGCATTGAAAAACCAATTCGGAAAAGGAGTGGAGATCCCTTGCTGGATTCACAGATCACCACGGTGCTGTTCGACCTGGACGGCACCCTGCTGCCCATGGACTTGGAACAGTTTACCAACAGCTACTTTGGCCTGTTGGCGAAAAAGGCGGCCCCTTACGGCTATGGACCGGAGGCCCTGGTGGCCGCCGTGTGGAAGGGCACCAAGGCCATGGTGAAAAACGACGGCTCGCGGCCCAACGACCAGCGGTTTTGGGAGACCTTCGCCCAGGAGCTGGGGGAGGAGGTCTTAAAGCTGCGGCCGGTGTTTGACGGCTTTTACGCCAACGAGTTCCACGGGGCCAGGGCCGCCTGCGGGGAGAACCCCCTGGCAAAGCCCGCCGTGGAGGGACTGAAGGCCAAGGGCTTCCGGGTGGTTTTGGCGACAAACCCCATTTTCCCCTTGGTGGGGGTGCGGACCCGGCTCTCCTGGGTGGGGCTTGAGCCGGAGGACTTCTCCTACGTGACCACCTATGAGAACTCCTCCTTTTGCAAGCCCAACCCGGCCTATTACGGGGAGATCCTGGAGAAGCTGGGGCTCTCCCCCCGGGAGTGCCTGATGGTGGGCAACGACGGGGAGGAGGACGCCGCCGCCCTGGAGCAGGGCGTCGCCGTGTATTTGGCCGACGACTGCCTCTTAAACCCCAAGGGCCGGGACCTTTCGGGGATCCCCCAGGGGAGCTTCCGGGACTTTATGGCCTTTGCGGGCCTTGGGTGAGGTGGGCTATGAAGCTGTATTTTGACAAGCGCCCCTTTGCCTGGGAGGACATGTACGCCATCTACGACGAGACGGACCAGCGGGCCTACCAGGTGAAGGCCCAGCCGGACAAAAAGTGCAACTGGATCGTTTTGGAAAACCGCAACGGCATGGAGATCGGCCGGGTGAAGTGCTGGAAAAACCTGTTTGGCACCTGGAAGTTCCAGATCCTCCAGGACGAGGGGGTCATCGGCACGGTGGAGAAGGTCACAGCCCACGGGGTCACCCGGTATATCCTCCGGTGCAACCGCTGGCGGGTGTACGGGAACATCATGGGGTTTGAGTACGACATTTTCGACGGGAAATATCTGGTGATGCACGCGGGCAACGAGGACAACGCCTACCCGGGGAAGTACGTCATCGACACCTCCTACTCCAACAACGAGCAGGCGGCTTTGCTGGTGGCCCTGGCCATGGAGGCGGCCAACTCCACCCTGCCGCCCCGGAGATAGGGAAAAACTTTTTTCAAATTGTGGCTTTTGCAACAGGAAAACCCATCGCCTTTAGGGTATCCTAGAGGCAGCAAAAACCACTACAGCTAGGAAAGGAAGGATTACCTATGGCAGTTATCACCATTACCAAGGACAATTTCGAGCAGGAGGTCCTCCGTTCGGAGATCCCCGTGCTGGTGGACTTCTGGGCCAGCTGGTGCGGCCCCTGCAAGATGTTCTCCCCCATTGTGGACGAGTTCGCCCAGGAGCACCAGGGCGCCGTGAAGGTGGGCAAGATCAACATCGACGAGGAGCAGGACCTGGCGGCCCAGTTCCGGGTGATGAGCATCCCCACGGCCATGCTTTTTGAGAACGGCCAGGTGAAGGAGACCCTGGTGGGGGTGCAGCCCAAGGCCCGGCTGGAGGCCATGATCCGCTGAAGCTTCGCCCCCAAGGGCAGAGAGGAGGCCGCGCAGAATGGCAAAAGAGATTTACGATGTGGCCGTGGTGGGCGGCGGGCCGGGAGGCTACACCGCCGCCCTGTACGCCGCCAGGGCCAACCTGTCCGTGGTGGTGCTGGAAAAGCTCACCCCCGGCGGGCAGATGGGCACCACCGACATCATTGAAAACTACCCCGGCTTCCCCGAGGGAGTCAGCGGCTTTGACCTGGCCATGCAGATGAAGCAGGGCGCCGAGCGCTTTGGGGCCAAGACCCAGCTTACCGAGGTGGTCTCTGTGGAGCTGCGGGGGGAGATCAAGGAGATCCGCACCCAGGAGGGGGCCTACCGGGCCCGCACGGTGGTGTTGGCCACCGGCGCCCACCCCCGGGAGCTGGGCCTTCCCGGGGAGCGGGAGCTCCGGGGCCGGGGGGTCTCCTACTGCGCCACCTGCGACGGCATGTTCTACCGGGGCAAGGCCGTGGCGGTGGTGGGGGGCGGCAACACCGCCGTGGCGGACGTGCTGTACCTTTCCCGGCTGTGCGAGAAGGTGTACCTGATCCACCGGCGGGACGAGCTGCGGGCCTCCAAGGTCTATCTGGACCCCCTGGAAAAGGCCGGGAACGTGGAGTTTGTGTGGGACAGCGAGGTGCAGAAGCTGCTCTATCAGGACACCCTGTCCGGCGTAGAGGTGAAAAACAAAAAGACCGGCGAAATCCGGGAAATCCCCTGCGCGGGGCTGTTTGTGGCGGTGGGCCACGCGCCCAACACGGAGCTGTTCCGGGGCCAGGTGGACCTGGACGAGGCCGGCTATGTGCTGGCGGGGGAGACCACAAAGACCAACCTGCCCGGGGTCTTCGCCGTGGGGGACCTGCGGAAAAAGCCCCTGCGCCAGGTGGTCACCGCCGCCAGCGACGGGGCCGTGGCCGCCCACTTTATCGAGGAATACTTCAGCACCACCCTGGAAGGGTAGGGCGCGCCGAAGGCAAGAAAAGTTTTCGATCAAGCCTTTTTCAAAAGGCTTGCAGAGCGCGAGACAGCGTCTCGCGCCCGGACAAAGCGAGGCAAAGCCTTGCAAAAAAGAAAACCAGGGGCTTTGCCGCACGCCGCGCAGCGGATAGGCAAAGCCCCGGACGGTTTCCACCACAGCAAAAATGACCCATAAAAAAAGAAAGCCCCCAAGCCCTTCCCCCAAAAACACAACCAAAAGTGAGTCCGCTGTTGAAAAAAGCAAAAAGGACACCTCGGTTTTTACAGCGGGGGTGGCCTTGTGTGCTTTGGTGTGGGTGGTGCGGCCCGGCTCTTTGCACTTCTTCCGATGGGAGTGGTTCCCTTTGGAAGAGCATAAGTAAGGTTTCCATTGATAAAACCCATGCTGGTGGAGAAAAGCAAAAAGGGCACCTCGGTTTTTACACTGGGGTGTCTTTTTGTGCTTTTGTGCAGGTGATTCGGCCCGGCGCCCTAGCGCCCTTTGGGCGCGTGCGGGCTTGGGCCTGGTTTTCTTTTTTGCAAGGCTTCGCCTTGCTTTTTAAGGTCGCGGCTTTTTTGTAAAAAAGCCGCCCCAAAAAACTTTAAGCACTTCGTGGCGGTAGCCGCGAATGTGCTGCACTTCCGTGGCGGTAGCCGCGAATGTGCTGCACTTCCGTGGCGGCAGCCGCGAATGTGCTGCGCTTCCGCGGTGTAAACCGCGAACGCGATGCATTTCCGTGGCGGCAGCTGCGAACGTGCTGCGCCATCAGCGTGTGGTCACACGCCCGAGGGCCTTTAACGCTTGGCTTTGTCTATGCTGCCAGTAAATATCTATAAAAAACATTAAAAATGTACATTGACTTTTGGATAAAATCAGTTACAATACTGTAACAAAGGAGATGATACCCGTGCCGCGCAGAAAAAAGCTCTTGCTTTCCCTTGCCGTGACCATTCTGCTGGCAGGGGTGTGTTCCGCAGCTGTTGCCCCGCCTTTGGGAAGCAAGTTTTCCCTGTGGGAGCCCATTGGGGCGGAAGCTGTTTTTCCCACAAGGGCGGGAGTTACCCTTCGGCTTGACCATATAGAGGAGCGGGGGCCGTCCTCCACTGGGAAAACCTGGACCGCGATCACCTATGAAATGGAGAACAGTGAGCCCGAACCCTTTGAGTATGAGAAGTTTTATTACGCCCTGCAATACCAGCACTATGGGAGGTGGTACACGGTTTTCTTGTGTATTCCCACCATGGAAGGAGGCGGGCGGATTTACAACTGCCCGGGAAGCGGCGCCATTTTGGAGGAGGCCCTGGTCCCCGCCCAGGATCTGCGGCAAAAAGGCAGCTACCGGCTGTATATAGGGGATGTGGGGTTTCTTCCATTGACAGTATAGAAAAATGAGGAGGATGTTAAAAAGTATGAAGAAAATAGTATCGCTAATACTGG
The DNA here is from genome assembly GCA_944380625.1 of uncultured Clostridia bacterium. The sequence goes on along the minus strand of CALWIE010000203.1, from coordinate 6,497 downwards.
CTGCTTTGTTGGTTGTAATTCCATTCTCGGTACAAGGTGCAGAGGAAGACTTAACAATGGAGGCTTTTTCTACCGCAGGTCAAAATGGTTATTACCAATACAATGAAGAAACAAAGACCTATGAATATCATTCAGGGGAACAGTTTGACTTTCCTGCCCTGTATGAAGAGCAAGAAGAACAAGGAATTCCTTTGCCAGAAATTAGTCCCCAGGCAGGTGGGATTTTTGAGTCAGATAATCGTGTTCTAGTTCAGCAGCCTGCAGGGTATTTGTCCAGCACTTGCCTTATTGGTGCTAGATTTGGTACTTTGGTAAATCACGCTACAGGGTGGCTGATTAATGAACGGTATCTTGTGACAGCAGCTCATGTAGTTTACGAAAAAGGATATGGGACATCCGAATATGGTTTTGCAGACCATGTAGCTGTTTATGTCGGAGCTTCCGGAGGGAATTCTAAGCAATACAGAAGGGGCCAGGTGTATGCCGTTGGTGGGGATTACATTGGAGGCACGGATTATGGTATAGGGAAATACGATGATTGGGCGGTTGTGAAACTGGAACAGCCTGTGACTGTAAGCGTTTCCTATTTGGGCCTGCGTCCGGTCAACAGCGCTAGTGAGATGAGTTCTTTGGGATATTCAACACAGGGTTATCCTTGTGATAAAAACGGTTGTGATAAACCAGGGGCAATATGGGATAATAGCTCCATGTATCGTACAACTGGCTATATCCTTGGGGATAAAGCAAGATATCTTGACCTTGTGATTACTAATATAGATATGTATAAAGGTCAAAGCGGTTCTCCGGTTTGGCGGTACAGTTCAAGTGATGGGTATCGAGCGGAGGCAATGGTAATTGCTTATAGTGAATATGGTGGAAGTACTGAAAACTACTTAATCCTTATTAATGATTGGCTCTATAATTATTTGACCACAAACTGCAAGGCCTAACAACTAAATAAAAAAGCCGCCTGCGGGCGGCCTTTTTATTTACGCTTTTTTCTCCCGCATGAGCACAAAGGGGGTCATCTCGTGGCCGTTGCCGGCGGGGTTGTCCTTTAAGAGCTTTTGCAGCAGCCCCTTGTCCAGGGGGGATTTCGGGGAGACCGCCAGCACGTCGCCGCCAAAGTCGTTGATGTCGGCAATGCAGCAGTGGACGCCGGTCTCCGCCTCCACCTTGGCCGCGGCCTTGTCCGGCTCTTTGGGAGAGAGGATGCCGAAGTTTTTGTAGTCCTCAAAATAGGTGGAGTAAAAGCCGTCCAGGCCCGCCACCTGGGGCCCGGTGATCTCGTAGAACACGCCCCGCTTGCCCATGAGCCGCCCCACGCCGGCGGCCAGGGCGGCGTAGACCACCTTGGGCTTGCCGCACAGCATGATGGCCACCTGCATTTTGTACACGTTGTGGACGCCGATGCCGGCGGAGTCGTTGGTGCTGGCGAACTTGGAGAGGAACTTTGCCAGCCGGGAGATCTTCACGCTCTCCTTGGGGACGATGTCCCTCTGGCACAGGGAGACGATCTTCTCGCTGATGTACACACAGTCCCCCTCCTCAAAGTAGGGGGAGACGTAGGTTTCGATCAACTGGGAGAGGCTGTCCCCCACTTTGACGAGCCGGGTGTGAATGGGGCAGCGGTAGTACTCCTTGCCGTCCATCTTCAGCAGCAGGGGCTTTTCCGGGTTTGTTTGGGAGATCTCGTCAATGGAACGCATAAAAGGCCACCTTTCCTTTTGCCCTTTCAGTATCCTTTTTCCTCTCGCCGGGGCTGCGCTTTCGGTCCTCCACGGGAGGGGGCTGATGAATAGTATATCATAATTTTACCAGGGGAAAGGACTTAATTTTTCAGAAGAGGCAGGGCGGCCCCTGGGGAAACCCGGGGATAAGGAAAGGATATTGGCAACTTTTTGAATAATTATGGAATATAACCGGGTATTTATGCATATAGTTTCCAAACCCTAAAAGCCTGCCCTGGCAAAACGCCTAAAATCCACAGGGGACGGAGGTGGAAATTTCTAAAGGAAGACGGCGAGGGGGAGGCATAGAGGCGGGGGGATTTCCCATAGGAATGGGAGAGGCCGAGGAGAGGAGGGATCCGGTGGGCTATTCGGACTTGGAGCTTTTGGCCCGGCTGGTGGAGTGCGAGGCCGGGGGCGAGGGGGAGGCGGGGATGAAGGCGGTGGCCAGCGTGGTGATGAACCGGGTGCAGGTGGAATACGGGGAGTACGGCCGGCTGTACACCCTGGGGGAGGTGGTGTACCAAAAGGGGCAGTTCACCTGCGCCATGGAGGTGGTGGGGGGCGCGTACAACTACCAGAACATCTACAACATGCGGCCCACCCAGGTCCACTACGACATTGCCAGCTGGGCCATGGCGGGGAACCGCCTGACGAACCTGGGCTTTGCCCTGTGGTTTTACAACCCCTTTTCCGTCACCTGCCGGGGGAATTTCCCCTCTCAGGTGGGGGAGCTGGCCCTGCGCCTGGGGAACCACTGTTTTTACAATCCCACAGAGGCCTACGCCCTGACGTGACCCCAAGGAGGAAACGGAATGCCCGAGAGAAGATGGAACCAGCCCGAGGACCCCAGAAGCCAGATGGACCGGCTGCGGGGCCGCAGCGACTTTCAAGAGGCGGCGGACGGCAGCCGCAATGTGGACAATTTTCACAGCCCGCCCCAGCCTGTTTTCGACAGCGAGGAGATGCGGGGCTCTATGCAGGCGATTTTGGCCCAGAACATAGGGGAATACGTGGTGGTGGAATTCCTCATAGGGACCGAGCACATGATCCGCAAGCAGGGGATGCTCTACTTTGTAGGGCGGAGTTTTTTGACCCTTTACGACGAGGACGTGAACAACTTTATCGTGTGCGATATTTTCTCGGTGAAGTTTGTGTATTTTTACATGCCGGGGGACCGGCCCCGGTACAATTACAATTTGCTGCCCCCGGTGAGCGGGGAGCCGGGGATGGGGATAAGGCCCCGGTAAAGGGGGAAAAAGCGGCGCCGGAGGCGGGGAAAAGTTTCGCCAGCCTTTTCAAAGGCTGTGGGGTGTGGGGCAAAGCCCCACGACCTGAAACCGGCGCAGCCGGTAGAAAAGAAGCAGGGCTGTGGTCATACCAGCCGAAGGCTGTAAACCACAGCCCGGAGGAACCTCCGTGGCAAAAAAAGATAGGCCATACTCCCGACCCGTGGGAACGTGGAGCGGTAAGACAAAAGAAAGACACCAAAAGACGTTTTTGAACCCTGTTATTAAGCTCATTTTTACAAACGCGTTGGAACGGGCCAGAAGCCCGCATGGGAAGCCGATTTTCGCGGAGAAAACAAATTTCCCCGCTGGGTTTTAAAGCGCAAGTTTAAAGCGCAAGTTCAGAACACAAAAAGGAAGGACGTCTGGGTTTTTAGTCCCAGGCGTCCTTTTTTGCTTTGAGTAGAACGGCCGCCGCGCCCTTCTAGCGCCCTTTGGGCGCGTGCGAAGGGTGCGGCTGGCTTTTTCTTTACCGGCTGCGCCGGTTTTTAAGGTCGCGCCTTTTTGAAAAAAGGCGCCCCAAAAACTTTTACTCGCCTCCGGCGCTTACTCCTTTACCACGTCCCAATTATCCTTTAGGTAAATCACCCCGGACACCACCGCCAGCAGGGTGGCTATCCCCACCAGCACGTGGCCGGCTGCCCCGGCCGCCAGGGAAAACGCCGGGAAATATCCCACCAGGTATTGGAACAGCAAAATGGCGATGATGGCCGCCATCTGGGAGACAGTCTTCGCCTTGCCCCAGCCGTTGGCCGCGATCACCCGCCCCTGCTCCACCGCCAGCAGGCGGATGGAGGTGACCGCGAACTCCCGGACCATAATCAGCAGCACGCACACCGTGGAGGCGTGGCCCAGCTTCACCAGGCAGATCAGCGCCGACATGACCAGCACCTTGTCCGCCAGGGGGTCCATCAGTTTGCCGAAATTGGTGATCAGGTTGTCCCGCCGGGCGATCTTTCCGTCCAGGTGGTCGGTGTAAGAGGCCGCGCAAAAGAGGAGCAGGGCGAACAGGTACCGGTGGGGCACAAAGTCCGCCAGCAGGAAAAAGACGAAAAAGGGCACCATGGCCATGCGCAGCACCGTCAGTTTGTTGGGCAGGTTCAAAGCGCTTCCCCCTCTCTCACGGCCGGGCCGGGCGGCCCAGCAAATCGCAGCCCTCCCAGCCGGTGATCTCCACCGGGAGGAATTCCCCGGGGGTGAGCTCCCCCTCATCCGCTTCTAAGAGCACCCGGCCGTCCACGTCTGGGGCGTCCCGCCAAGACCGGCCCAGCCACAGCCCCTCTTCCGGGCTGTAGCCCTCCGCCAGCACCTCCAGGGTCTGGCCCACCAGGGCCTGGTTCTGCCTCTCCATAAGGGCCAGGGCCTCGTCCATGACGATCTCCGCCCGGCGCTCTTTTACGTCTTCGTCCACCTGGTCCGGGAACTCCGCGGCGGGGGTGTCCTCCTCCTGGGAGTAGGCAAAGCACCCCAGGCGCTCAAAGCCCACGTCCCGGACGAACTCCGCAAGCTGGGTGAAGTCCTCTTCCGTCTCCCCGGGGAAGCCGGCGATCAGGGTGGTGCGCAGCACCACCCCCGGCACCTTTTCCCGGATCTTTTCCATGAGGGCCGTAAGGCTCGCCCGGTCCCCCCGGCGGTTCATGGCCCGCAGGATCTTCCTCGAGGCGTGCTGCAGGGGGATGTCCATGTATTTGACGATTTTTTCCTCCCGGGCCATCACCTCCAAGAGCTCGTCGGTGATGGAGTCCGGATAGCAGTACAGCACCCGGATCCAGTGGAGGCCGTCGATCCTGCACAGGCGGGAGAGGAGCTTTGCCAGGGAGTACTCCCCGTACAGGTCCAAGCCGTAGCGGGTGGTGTCCTGGGCGATGAGGTTGAGCTCCTTGACGCCCCTTTGGGCCAGGGCCCGGGCCTCTTCCTCAATGCTCTCCATCGGGCGGCTGCGGTAGCCTCCCCGGATGAGGGGGATGGCGCAGTAGGCGCACCGGTTGTCGCAGCCCTCGGCGATTTTCAAATAGGCGAAGTAGTCCGGGGTGGAGAGCTCCCGCTTGCCCGAGAGGGGCATTTTCTCCTTTTCCGGGAAGGCCTGGGCAAAGCCCTTTTGGAGCATCTCCCGGAGGAAGGCGGCGATGTCCCCGTTGGCGCCGATGCCGAACACCCCGTCCACCTCGGGCAGCTCCTTGTGGATCTCCTCCCGGTAGCGCTCGGAAAGGCAGCCGGTGACCACCACTTTCTGCACGGCGCCCTCCTCCTTCAGGCGGGCCGCCTCCAGGATGGCCTCGATGGACTCCCGCTTGGCGCTCTCGATAAAGCCGCAGGTGTTCACCAGCAGGATGTCCGCCTCCGCCGGGTCCTCCACCGGCTGAAAGCCCCCCTCTTCCAGGGCGGCCAGCAGCATTTCCCCGTCCACCTGGTTTTTGGCGCAGCCCAGGCTGACCATGCCTACTGTATATGCCATGTGATTCTTCCTTTCTGTTATGAAAACTCACGCTGGCCCCGCAGATACAGGGCAATGCGGCGGTACAGCTCTTGTTTGTACGCCTCTTTCCGGGCAGGGCACAGGGTGCCTTCGGCGCCCGCCACGGCCTCCCACTCCGCCAGGGGCACCCAGCGGGCGGCGTCGGTCTCTCCCGCCTGGAAGCGGATGTCCTCCGGCGCCCCCTCCCAGGTGAGGGCGTAGATGTCGAAGTGGGCGTCGGTGCGGCAGTCCTCCCGCAGCAGCAGGGTGAACGCCTCCGGCCGGGCGGCGATGCCCGTCTCCTCCCGCAGCTCCCGGGTGATGGCCTCCCGGGAGGTCTCCCCCGCCAGGGCGGAGCCGCCGGTGTTCTCCCACCAGCCGGGGCAGGCGTCCTTTTCCCTTGCCCGCCGGGTGAGGAGCACTTCCCCCCTGGCGTTGAGGATGACCACGATCACCGCCAGGTGATAGGCCCCCTTTGGCACGGGCTCCCCCCGGGGGTGGGTGCGCCCCAGGGGGAGGCGGTTTTCGTCATACAGGTCCCAAAGTTCCATGGATGAAGCTCCTTAGAAAAGAAAATACCCGCCGAAGGGGGCGTGAAGGCCGCCCCCTTGGAAAGGGCCCGGGCCAGAGGGGCTTTCCCGGCCTTTTGTCATCCCCCATTAAACCATAAAACGCAGAAAACCGCAAGCCTTCCGCCTGCGGTTTCCCCTTTCCCACGTCCATTAGACGGCTGGGACGGGAAAATGTTACAGCCTTTTTGAGATTTTTTTATTTTTCCTCCAGTTGCTCCTTGGCGGCCTGCACGGCCAGGCGGACGTACTCCCCCAGGGGCAGCTCGGTGACGCCCACCACGGTGACAGAGCACCGGCTCACGGGGATGAGCACCTTTTGGGCCCGGCTTTCGCTGACCGCGGCGGCCATGGCCGGGGTGATCTCCCCCCACAGGGCGTTGGCGGTGAGGATGCCCATGGGCCCGCAGATCACGTCGGCGTCCCTGCTGTTTACCACCACGGGGTTTTCCCC
>CALWIE010000202.1 GCA_944380625.1 uncultured Clostridia bacterium | reverse complement strand
ACTCGGTGCCGTTGAGGGCGGCCAGGACGTCGAGGTACAGCGGCTCGCCGATGGAGCCGGGCTCACGGGTGCGGTCGAGGACGGAGATCTTCTTGACGGTCTCAGGCAGCACGTCCAGGAGGTACTTGGCCACGAAGGGACGGTACAGGCGGACCTTCACCAGGCCCACCTTCTCGCCGGCGGCGTTGAGGTAGTCGATGACCTCTTCAATGGTCTCGCAGGCGGAGCCCATGGCGATGATGACCTTGTCCGCGTCGGGAGCGCCGTAGTAGTTGAAGGGCTTGTAGTCGGTGCCCAGCTTCTCGTTGACCTTGTTCATGTAATCCACCACGACCCCGGGAACGGCGTCGTAGTACTTGTTGCTGGCCTCGCGGGCCTGGAAGAAGATGTCGCCGTTCTGGGCCTGGCCCCGCAGCACGGGATGCTCGGGGTTCAGGGCACGGCGGCGGAACTCGTTGACGGCGTCCCAATCCAGCAGGTCGCCCAGGTCATCGTAGTCCCACACTTCGATCTTCTGGATCTCGTGAGAGGTGCGGAACCCGTCGAAGAAATGGAGGAAAGGTACGCGGCCCTTGATAGCGGACAGGTGGGCCACAGCGCCCAGGTCCATGACTTCCTGGGGGGAGTTGGCGCACAGCATCGCGTAGCCGGTCTGGCGGCAGGCGTACACGTCGGAGTGGTCGCCGAAGATGTTCAGGGCATGGGTGGCCACCGTACGGGCGGACACGTGGATGACGCTGGGCAGCAGCTCGCCCGCCATCTTGTACATGTTAGGGATCATCAGCAGCAGGCCCTGAGAGGCGGTGTAGGTGGTGGTGAGGGCGCCGGCCGCCAGAGAGCCGTGGACAGCGCCGGCGGCGCCGGCCTCGGACTGCATCTCCGTGACCCGGACCTCTCTGCCGAACAGGTTCTTGCGGCCTGCGGCGGCATACTTGTCGGTCTCATCCGCCATCACGGAAGAAGGTGTGATGGGGTAGATGGCGGCAACGTCGGTAAACGCATAGGAAACGTGCGCAGCGGCGCTGTTGCCATCCATGGTTTTCATTTTTCTTGCCATGAAGTATTTTCCTCCTTTTAGGATGATCGAACAGGTGTGACGGGTTTCTGCGCGGTGTGCTGCCGGTATACCCGTGCTGTTTTATTCTAGCATTTTTTTCGCGTCCTGTAAAGGAAAAAAACTGGGATTCCGCAACTTTTTGTCACTCTTTCCCTTTGAATTGACATACCGGCCCCTTTTGGCTAAAATAGAGGAAAACTACAGTGCCGGCGCTGTCTGCCGCCGGTTTGAAAGGGGTAACGCTTCTCTATGGATCCCGACGGATTTTTTATCCTCGCCCTGGCCTTGACGGCCCTCTGCCTCCTTCTGGCCTCCTGGTACGCCGCGGGGGAGGCCGCCGTGGAGGGCCTCTCCCACGCCGCCGTCCGGAAGGAGGCGGAGGAGGGGTCTCCCCAGGCGCAAAAACTGCTGAGACTGATCCAGGGCCAAAAGGCCGCCGTCTCCCCCCTCCAGTGGGGGCTGACCCTCTTTGGGCTTTTGGGGCTGTGCTTTGGCCAGTGGGCCTTTCTCCCCCTGCTTTGGGGCGCCCTGGACGCCGTCCGGGGGAGCGCCCGGCTGGGGCTTTCCCTCTTCCTCATCGCCCTGGCCTACGGGCTGGTGTTCTTCCTCTTCGCGGACCTGCTGGCTAAAAAGACGGCCCGCCACAACGCCCGGGATTTCGCCTACCGCTTCGCAGGGGGGCTGTACGCCCTGCGGTCCCTGGCCATGCCCTCCCTGGTGCTGTGCGCCGCTGTGGTTAACGGCATCCTGCGGCTGTGCCACATCGACCCCCACAAGCTGGACGACCCCGTCACCGAGGAGGAGATCCTCCAGATGGTGGGCGAGGGCGAGGAGAAAGGGGTCATCGAAGAGGCGGAGCGGGACATGATCGCCAACGTCCTGGACTTTAAGGACACAACCGCCGGCGAGACCATGACCCACCGCACGGACATTGTCGCCGTGGAGGACCTCTCCCCCCTCTCCCAGGTGGTGGAGGCCTCTGTGGAAAACGGCTGCTCCCGCATCCCTGTGTACCACGAGGATCTGGACACGGTGGTGGGCATCTGCTACGTCAAGGACCTGCTGCCCTATGTGGGCCGCCCGGTTCCGGACTTCATCAAGCTCACCGACCTGATGCGCCCCGCCTATTTCGTGCCGGAGACCAAAAAGTGCAGCCAGCTCTTCGCGGAGATGACAGAGCGCAAGGTGCAGATCGCCATTGTGCTGGACGAGTACGGCGGCACCGCCGGACTCATCACCCTGGAGGACCCGATGGAGGACATTGTGGGGAACATCCAGGACGAGTACGACCACGAGGAGGAGGAGATCCACCGGATGAGCGAGACGGAGTTCACCGTGGACGGCGCCGCCTCCATCGACGAGGTGGGGGCCATGACCGGCTGCGCCCTGCCGGAAGGGGACTACGACACCGTTGCCGGCTTTGTCACAGAGCGGCTGGGCCGCCTGCCCAAACCTGGGGAACACCCCCAGGTGAAAGCCGGGAGGCTCACCATCACCGTGCTGGAGATGGAGGACCAGCGCATTGCCCGGCTCCTGCTGGTAAAGGGGCCGGAGGAAATGTCACAGGGAAAAGAGGAATCGGTTAAACCATGAGCCAGACACAGGAAACCGGAGGCCAGGCCCGGGAGAACGCCCTGGGCACAGCCCCCATTGGAAAGCTGCTGTTCTCCCTGGCGGTGCCCGCCATCACCGCGCAGGTGGTGAACATGCTCTACAACATCGTGGACCGGATCTACATCGGCCACATCCCGGAGATCGGCA
>CALWIE010000201.1 GCA_944380625.1 uncultured Clostridia bacterium | reverse complement strand
GCCCACCGGGATCAGCTTTTCCCTGGCCCGGGTCAGGGCCACGTAGAGCACCCGGAGCTCCTCCGCCGCCGAGGACCGGGCCGTGCCCAGGGCGATGGCCTCCCGGGCGGTGGTGGTGTAGCGGGCCGAGCTCCCCTTGTCCCGGAGCTTGACCCCCAGCCCCAGCTCCGGGTGGAGCAGCACGTCCGCCCGCTGGTTGCTGACAAAGTTCCTGCCGCAACCGGCCACAATGCACACGGGGAACTCCAGCCCCTTGGACTTGTGGATGCTCATAACGGCCACGGCGTTCCCGTCCTGGGGGGGCAGCTCCGCCGTCTGCAGGTCGGAGCCCCCCTGCTTGAGCCGGTCCAAAAACCGCACAAAGCCAGAGACCCCGTGGAAACCGGAGCTCTCGTAGTCCCGGGCGTACTTCTCCAGCAGGCGCAGGTTCAAAAGGCGCTCGGGGCCGTTTTCCATGGCCAGCACCAAGGCCTCGTAGTCGGTGCGGGCGTACAGGTAGTTTAAAAAGGCGTCCGAGGGCATGGTGGCCGCCACGGCCCTGTAGCGGCCGATGTCCTCCACCACCCTGGCGCAGCGGGGGTCCTCCCTGGCCCCCTCCAGCAGGGAGACGTACACCGAGCGCTCCCGCCCCTCCAGCCGCAGCCGGGCGGCGTCGCTGGGGGAAAAGCCGTACAGGGGGCTCATAAGCACCCCCAGCAGGGGAATGTCCTGGTCGGGGTTGTCGATAACCCGCAGCAGGGAGAGGACGCCCTCCACCTCTGCGGCCTTGAAAAAGCCCCCCGCCACCGAGGCCCTGGCGGGGATCCCCCGGGCCTGGAGCTGCTGGGCGTAGCCGTGGGCGTACTGGTTGGCGCTACGCAGCAAAATGCAGAAATCCCCGTAGCGGACAGGCCGCTCCCCCTCCTCGTCGGAGACGGTAAAGCCCCCCTCCACCAGCTCCCGGATGCGCCCGGCAATCCAGGCGCCCTCGGCCTCCTCGGGGCTGGCGCCCCCGCCCCGGGCGATGAGCTGCAGCTCAGTCTGGCAGCCCTCCTTGGGGGCGTAGCCCGCTCCGTAGGCCAGGCGTTCCTCCCCGGTGTAGTCAATGTCCCCGGCAGCCTGGGTCATCAGCCGGGAAAAGACAAAGTTCACCGTGTCCGCCACCTCTTTGCGGGAGCGGAAGTTCCGGTCCAGCACAATGTAGGCCGGATACCGGTCCAGGTCCCGGCGGTACTTTTGGAAGGACCGCCGGGCCTTCAAAAAGATTTCCGGCATGGCCCGGCGGAAACCGTAGATGCTCTGCTTTACGTCCCCCACCATAAAGAGGTTCTCCCCCTCCCGGGAGACCGCCCGGAACAGAGAGTCCTGCACCTCGTTGATGTCCTGGTACTCGTCGATCATGATCTCGTCGAAGCGGGCGGCCACCTCCCGGGCGGCAGGGGTGGGGGAGCCGTCCTCCCGGAGGAAGAGCTCCACCGCCCGGTGCTCCAGGTCGCTGTAATCCAAGAGGTTTCTCTCCCTCTTGAGCTCCCCGTACCGCTGGGAAAAGGCCAGCACCAGCCGCTGCAGCCCCCGGGCCAGGGGAGCGGTGCGCCGCACCTCCTCCCGGCAGGCCGCCCGGTCGGCGGAAAAGTACCGCAAAAGCTCTTTGACGCAGCCTTTCACCTCGTCCCGGGCAGCCTCCAGCCGCTCCTTGAGGGGGTCGCCCTCAAAGCCCCGCAGCACCCCCCGGCGGGCCGGGGAAAAGGCGGGCGCCTCCCTGGCCAGGCCGTCCCAGTCCCCGCCGGCGGCCAGGGCCTCCATCCGGGATAGGGCCTCCCGGTCCTTTTCCAGGGCGCCCCGGTAGGCGGCGCCGATCTCCTCGTCCTCCCCGCAGGCCTCCAGGGCCCGGCTCAAAAGGCCGGTGCAGTGGGCCAGGGCCTCCTGGGCACTCTCCAGGATCACCCGCTCCCAAGGGGAGAGGCCTTCCCCCTCCCCGGGGCTGTACATGGCCACTTTCTCCTCCAGCCAGCGCTCCGGAAAGGGGTGGCTCTGCATGAACCGGTACAGGCTCAGCACCATCTCCGCTAAGCGGCGGTCGTCCCGCTCCCCGGCGAAGGCGTCCGCCAGGCTGTCCGCCGCCCCCGTCTCGAAGGCCTCCTGGAGCACCTGGTTTATCCCGGTGCGGGTCAGCTCCTCCTCCTGCTTGTCCGCGGCGATCTTAAAGTCCGGGGCCACGTCCAGCAGGTGGAAGTGCTCCCGCACCATCTCGGCGCAAAAGCTGTCCACCGTGCCGATGTGGGCCTGGGAAAGCAGAATGCTCTGCCGGCGCAGATGAGGGTCCCCCGGCCGCTCCCGCAGCAGGTCGTGGAGGCGGCGCTCCAGCCGGGCCCGCATCTCCGCGGCGGCGGCCTTTGTAAAGGTGACGATGAGCATCCGGTCGGCGGCGGTGGGGGCCTCTGGGTCCGTCAGCCGCTCGATGGCCCGCTGCACCAGCACCGCCGTCTTGCCGGAACCCGCCGCGGCGGCCACCAGCACCGTGCCCCGTCGGGCGGAAATGGCGTCCTGCTGGCTCTCTGTCCAGCGCATACTGTCAGCCAAGGCTTTCCTCTCCTTTCCGCAAGGCCTCCTCCATTTGGCGCAGGGCCTCCTGGGGGGTGGTCTTGTCTTGGGTCACATCCTCTTCCCCGTACTCCTGGCCGCACACCGGCCCGTAGGGGCAAAAGCGGCAGGCGCTGTGGTTTTTCAGGTTGGGAGAGGCGTCCACCCGCCCCTCCAGCAGCTCCTGGGCCATGGCGGCTATCAGCCGCTTGGAATAGCACAGCACCGTTTTCAGCTGCCCGGCGTCCAGGGCGGAGCTGAAGCGCCCCAGGCTGCCGTCCCTGTTCAGGGAGGCGGGGATAAACCGCCCCTTGGCCCCGTCCTCCATGGCCCGGATGATTTCCCCGTCGCTGAGGACCACGCCGCTCATGCGCAGCTGCCGGTCCTCCTCAGCCTTGACCTTTTCCGGCCCAGCCCCCCGCTCCACAGAGACGGAAGGCTCCGCCGCGGGCATGTAGAGGACCCCGGCGGGGAACTCCTGGCCGTTTTCCACCAGGGCCGCCAGGTACACCAGCATCTGCATGTTCAATCCCCGGAGCACGTCCGCCAGGCGGAAGTCCTTGCGCCCGGTCTTAAAGTCGATGACCCGCACATACCGGCGGCCATCCTCCCCCTGGTACACGTCGATCCGGTCCACGGTGCCCCCCACAGTGACCACCTCCCGGCCGGTCTCGATGCGCAGGGGGGGCTGGTCCCGGCCCGCCCCCAGGCCCCACTCCAGGTGCTCCGGGGAAAACCGGCTCTGGGCCAGCTCCTCCTCCACGTGGAGGATCAGCTTACAGGCCGACTGGGCAAGCCTGCCCAGCCGGTACTTCTCCCGGCCGGAGAGGAGCTCCAGCCCCCCCAGGTTCTCCTGGGCGTAGGCCTTAACGAGCCCCCGCACCTGCCCGAGAAGCTCCTCTTCTGTCCACCGGGCCCGGACCTCCGCCGGCTGGCGAAAGATCTTTTCAAACAGGTAGTGCATCAGCGTGCCGTACTGGAGCACATCCACCTCGGCGGGGCGGCGCTCCCGGGCCCGCAGGCCGTACCGGCAGAAGTACTGGAACCGGCACTGGTGGAACACCTCGATCTGGGTGGGAGAGAGGAAGGGGCGCTCCCCGTAGAGCCGCCGGGCCAGGGCGGCGTCCTCCATCCGCTGGGGGCGCCGGCCGGCGGCCCGCTCCAGGGCTTCCAGCCGGCCCCGGTACTCCGGGTCCCCCTCAAACAGGAGTCGGAAGGCCCCCGCCTCCCCGTCCCCGGCGGTAAACCGGGCCGCCATCCGGGAAAAGGCCGCCTCCCGGGAGTTGGCGAAATACTCCGCCGGCAGGTCCCGCAGGGGCCGCATTTGGGGGAAGATCCCCTCCAGGGCGTTCACCAGCTCCCCGGGCTCCTTGTCCTCCCCGTCGGCGGACCGGGGCCAGGAGACGTACAGCCGCTCCGAAGGGGCGCAGGCCACCGAATAGGCCAGGTACCGCTCCTCCATGGCCCGCATCTGGTCCAAGATCTCCATGAGCAGGTCCCACACCCGCAGCTGCTTTTG
>CALWIE010000200.1 GCA_944380625.1 uncultured Clostridia bacterium | reverse complement strand
GTCGATCATGGCGATGATGGTGGGCCCCGCGCCGCTGACGTAGGTGCCCAGGGACCCCAGCTCGTAGCTCATGCGGAACACGTCGTCGTAGTGGCCGATGAGGCCGGAGCGGTAGGGCTGGTGGATCCTGTCCTGGACGGCCACCCGAAGGTTCTGCAGGTTACCGGAAAAGAGGGAGGCCGTCATCAGGCCGGAGCGGGACAGGTTGTACACCGCGTCCTCCCGGGAATAGGTCTTGGGCAGAGCCGCCCTGGCCTCCTCGGTTTTGAGCTCAAAGGGGGGGATCATCACGGCGAAGCGGATCTTCTCCGAAACGGGGACGCTTACGCTGTAGACCCGCTTGCCCTCCATGGCGGAGGCAACCAACCCCCCGGAGAGGGCCGGGCTGGTGTTGTCCGGGTGGCCCTCGATCTGGGCCGCCAGGTTGATGAGGTCCGAGTGGGACAAGGGGTTGCCCATAAAGCGGTTGGCACCCAGAATGCCCGCCACGATACAGGCGGAGCTGGAGCCCAGCCCCCGGGCCATGGGGATGTTGTTCTCCTGGATGATCTTCAGCCCCGGAAGCTTTTTGCCGCAGATCTCGTACAGGTGGCTGGCCGCCCAGAAGATCAGGTTGCTTTCGTCGGTGGGGACCTTGGTGTCGTCCGTGCAGGTGATCTCCAGGGTGTCGGACTCCTCCATCCACACCCGGTTCTGCATGGTCAGGGCGATGCCCAGGGAGTCAAAGCCGGAACCCAGATTGGCGCTGGTGGCCGGCACGTCGATTCGTATCATTTGTCCGCCCCCTTTAAAAATCCGCGATGCGCACGCGGTTTTGGAGGGTGAGGCCCGCCTCTTTCAGGGCGGCGGCCTTCCCCCGCAGCTGGTTTTCGGAGACCTGGGAGATGGTAAAGCCCGCCTCTCCCGGGGCCTCGTCCCGGCGGATGAGCCGCTGGGCTTCGGGGAAAACGGCCTGGGCCCGGTCGAACAGGCTGTCCGGGTCCCCCTCCCCCGCCACCCGCACGAACACGTCTTGGGGGGTGTCCTCCCAGGGTTCGATATAGTCGGGCTTGGCGTCCTCCCAGAAGAGGATTTTCCGGTTGGAGCGCAGGTGCCGCACGCAGTCGATCACATCGGCCACCACGGCGCTGGCGGTGGGGAGCTTGCCCGCCCCCTTCCCGTAAAACACCACGTCGCCGGTGGCGTCCCCCCGGACCAGGATGCCGTTGAACACGTCGTCCACACTGGCAAGCTGGCTCTCCCGGGAGATGAACATGGGCGAAACCAGGATGTGCAGTTTCCCGTTCTCCAGCATTTTCGCCTCGCCGATGAGCTTGATGACCCCTCCCCAGGCGGCGGCGTAGCCCACGTCCTCCCGGGTGATGGCGGTGATGCCCTCGGTGTGAACCCCTTCCGGGTACACGTGGGTGCCGTAGGCCAGGGACGCCAGGATGCAGATCTTCCGGCAGGCGTCGACGCCCTCCACATCGGCGGAAGGGTCCCGCTCGGCGTAGCCCAGCTGCTGGGCCAGGGCAAGGGCGTCGGAGAAGGCCATGCCCTCCCGGATCATCTTGGTGAGGATGAAGTTGGTGGTGCCGTTTAAGATCCCGGCGATCTCCGTGACCTCGTTGGCGGCCAGGCACTGGCTGATGGGCCGGATGATGGGGATGCCCCCGCCCACACTGGCCTCGAAGAGGAAATTCAGGTTGTTCTTTTGGGCCAGGGCCAAGAGCTCGGCGCCCTTTTGGGCCACCAGCTCCTTGTTGGAGGTGACCACGCTCTTGCCGTTTTCCAGGCACGCCTTGGCGTAGGAGAAGGCCGGCTCCAGCCCCCCCATGACCTCCACCACGATCCGGATGTCCGGGTCGTTCAAAATGGAGGAAAAATCCTTTGTGAAAAGCCCGCTGTAGGGCAGGTGGGGAAATTCCCGCAGATCCAGGATGCGCTTGACGTGGATCTCCTCCTTTGCCCGCTTGGAAATGCTGTCCCCGTGGGTGAGCAGCACCTCCAGCACGCCGGAGCCCACCACGCCGTGGCCCAGCACCGCGATCTCCGCCATATGCCACCATTCCTTTCCGCGCCGGCCCGAGGCCGGGCTTAAATCCTTTAATCCATGATGCTGTCGATCTTGATGACGCCCTCCACTTGGAGAAGCAATTCGATAAAGTCCCCGGGGTCCACCGCCAGCTTATCCGCCCGGGCGGAAATGGACACAAAGGCCCGCCCCTTTACGGGGATGTTCTGGTTTACGGTGAGGATGTTGGCCCCCTGCTGGTAGAACACCGTCAAAAGGCTCACCAGGGCCCCGGGCCGGTCCATGAGGATCACCTGGACGGTGAGGATGCCCGAGGAGGCCTTTTGGGAGTAGGGGAAGACCGAGTCCCGGTATTTGTAATAGACGCTGCGGGAAATGCCCGCCAGCCGCACCGCCTCAGAGGCCGTGGCCGCCTCGCCGCTCTCTAAAAGGGCGTTGGCGCGCACCACCTTTTGGTACACGTCTGGAAGGGCTTTTTCGTCCACAACAAGGTAAGAATCGTTTTTCATTGTTCACCTACAAAATACGTTTGTCTTGTCACAGCGAACAGTTTACCACAGGGAGAGGAAAAAATCAACCCTTGGGACGAGAAAAACTGCCGAAGGGCCCAAAGCCCTGCCGGCAGTTTTCGCACACATATCCAAAAACCGGGTCACTGGGCCTCCAAGGGGGTGTCCACGGAGACGTCCCCTGCGGGAGCCGAAGAGCTGACGCTCTCCGGGGGCGGCGGCTCAGGAGTGGCCACCACCTCCGGGGTGGGCTCGGGGGTGACCACCACTTCTGGGGTGGGCTCGGGAGTGACCACCACTTCCGGGGTGGGCTCGGGAGTGACCACCACTTCCGGCGTGGAGCTGCCGCTGCTTTCGCTGCCGCTGCTCTCACTGCCGCCGCTCTCACTGGGCGAAGGGGTTACGGAGGGCGATGTGCTGGGCGAGGCCCCCGGGGACGCGCTGGGCGAGGCGCCGGAAGAGGCGTCCGGGGACGTGCCGGGACTTGTGCTGCCAGAGGGCGCGGTGGACGAGGCCGGCCCGGAATACACGTGGTCGGAGCCGCCGTTGCACTGGCCCGGCAGGTTGTTGGAATCGTACCAGCCCACGTCGGTATCGTAGCAATAGGGGCCGGCGATCTTGCCGCTGGAACGGCAGAAGGTGTACTGGGTCACATTGTCGCTGAGGACCCACTGCTTGCCGGACCAGTCGTAGTTGTTCAAGTACTCGATCACCGCCCGCCAGGTCACCTTACAGGTATTGCTGTCGTACAGGGTCTCCGGGTAGAGGTAGCCGTTCCACAGGCCCGCCACGCAGTAGGGGGTGCCGCCCACGAAGGTCAGGTCGTTGCCGCTGTCGGTAGTACCGGTTTTTGCGAACATGTCCACCCCAATGCCGGACATGATGTTCACGGCGGTGCCCTGGCCCACGCTGGAGTAGCCAGTCACAGGCAGGTGCAAAAGTTTATTCATGATGGTGGCGTTCTCTGTGGACATGACCCGCTCGCCGGTGTTGTCCCGGTTGTCCAGGATCACATTGCCCTGGTGGTCCTTCACGTAGGTGTAGGTGTAGGGGTCGTAGTAGAGGCCGCCGTTTGCGAACATACAGAAGCCCGCAGTCATCTCCTGGACGGTGACGCCGTAGGTCTGGCCGCCCAGGGCCATGGCGGACAAGCTGTGGGAGTCCGCCTCCTCCAGGCTGGTGAAGTGGAGCTTCTCCGTGAGCCACTGGTAGCAGGCCTCAGGGGTGAGCTCTTTGGCCAGCCAGGCCGCCGGGGCGTTTTGGGACACCATGATGGCGTCGTCCACGTTCAGGTGGCCCAGGTACTGGCGGGAGACGTTCTGGGGGCCCTCCTGGGTGGAGTCGTCCCCAAAGTATCCGGGGATGGGGCTGTCGTTCAAAACGGAGCCGTAGGTGATGGCGCCGCTCTCGATCCCCAGGGAGTAGACGCTCAGGGGCTTGATGGAGGAGCCGGACTGCCGGCGGGTCTGGGTGGCGCGGTTTTCCAGAAGCACGCCGTCGCGCTTATAGCGGCTGCCCACCACGGCGATCACCCGGCCGGAGTAGGGGTCCATCACGAAGAGGCCCGCCTCGATGTTCTCGTCCTCGGGCATACAGTCCCCGTAGAGGAACATCCGCTCCAGGTCGTTCTGGATCTGGGAGTTCATGGCGCAGTGGATCTCCAGGCCGGAGTTGTAGATCATGCTGATGGCAGCGTCGCTGGAGTAGCCGTACTTCTCCGTCAGGTCGTCCACGATCTCCCAGAACATGGTGTCGATATACCAGTTCCACTTGGAGGTGTCCTGCTGCTCTTCCACGCTCTCCGTGTTCTCGTCGGAGCCGCCGCCGAAGGTCATGGTCTCCAGCTCGGCGCAGGCCTGGTTGTACTCCTCCTCGGTGATGGGGGCGATCTGCCCCTCCAGGTCGGCGGTGATGACCAGCTCATCGTTGCCCTCGTCCCCGTCGGAGAGCTTCCACATCCGGTCCAGGACGGTGTAGGCACGCTCTTTGGCCTCCTCCGGGAACACCATGGGGTTGTACTGGGCGGGGTTTTGGGTGATGCCGGCGATCAGGGCGCACTGGGCCAGGGAGCACTCGGCGATGCTCTTGCCGAAGTAGGCCTTGGCCGCGGCCTCTACCCCTTCGTTCTGGCCGCCGTAGTTGACCACGTTCAGGTAGGCCTCCAGGATCTGCTGCTTGGAGTACTTCTTCTCCATATTCAAGGCCGTAAAAATCTCCTTGACCTTGCGCAGGATGCTCACCTGGTTCTCCTTGGTGATGTTCTTGATGAGCTGCTGGGTCAGGGTGGAGCCGCCGCCGCTGCCGCCGGTGAACAGCTTGACCACGGCGCCGCCGGTGTTCCACCAGTCCACGCCCTTGTGCTCGCTGAAGCGGTGGTCCTCAATGGCGATTTGGGCCGTCTTCATATAGGTGGGGATGTCCCCCAGGGAGACCCACTCCCGGTTGGCGTCCCGGTAGATGGTCATGTACTCGGTGGAGTTCCCCTCGGCGTCGTCCAGGTACACAAAGCTGGAATAGCTCAGGGACATGGCGGAGAGGTCCGGGGGCTCCACGTCCCGGAAGCTCAAAAGGAACGCGGCCACGGACAAGAACACCAAAAGCCCCGAGACAAACAGCACGCACAGGACGGTCTTGACCGCCTTCCAGACCATGCCGCCCATGGTTTTGGCGGTGGCGGCGGCAGACTGGGAGAGCTCTCCCTCCGTCCGCTGGGAGGGCGCCTGGGGGGCGCTGGTGTTGTACTGGTTGAGATCTTTTTTGTCTAGCACTGCCTTTCCTCCTTGGGGCAAAAAAGCGCCGGTTTCTTGGCATAAAACGGGAATGGGCCGCCCATACTTCATGCCGAGGTGATTTATAGTGGATGAAAAAAAGCCCAGAGATTACAAAAAGGCCACAATGGCAGCCATACTCGTCACCGCGGCGGCCCTGGTGGTGAGCGTGGGCGCCCAGGCGGTGCGCCAGGGCGCCGCCGTTCCGGTCCAGGGGACACCCACCGAAAACAACAGTAGATATTATACCCCAAAGGCCACCGCAAGTCAAGAAAGCAGCCCCTCCTCCTCCCCAGAGGAGGAAGGGCCCTACCGGGTGGCGGTGTATGAGGGGAAAATCGGCGTGTTCCGCCTGGGGGAGGCGCGGCCCTGCCTGACGGCGGACGTGAACGTCTACCTGCTGCCGGAGGAGGACATCGCCCTGCTGGAGGAAGGGATCTTCGCAGAGGACCTCTCAGAGGTCAAGGGCATTTTAGAGGACTACAACTGAAAAGGGAAAGCGCCCCGCCTTTTCCCGGCGGGGCGCCTTCCTCTGGGACGCTGTTTTACTTCATGCTCTTCTCGTAGGACTCGATCATCTTCTTGACCATCTGGCCGCCGATGGAACCGGCCTGGCGGGAGGTCAGGTCGCCGTTGTAGCCCTGCTTCAGGTTGACGCCCACCTCGGAGGCGGACTCCATCTTGAAGCGGTTCATGGCTTCCTTGGCTTCGGGGACCATGGTAGAATTGCTGCTTTTCATAACTCTTTCTCCTTCAAAAGAATTTTTCTCGCGTTTGCATTAGCTATTGTGCCAAGGAGAAACAGGCTTATGAATGACAATTCCTGCTAGTTTTGGACCCTATCCCCGCTTTTCATAGTAGAGGTTGACGCACAAAAGCAGCAAAAACAGGAACAGCACCGCCCCGCACGGGGTCACCGCCACAGGCAGCAGGAAGGCCAAGTCGAGTCTCGCGTAGCCCCAAAGGCTGAGCACCGACGCGATAATCAACGCCTTGTTAAAGATGCTCATGGCTGCGCGGCTGGACTTCATGGCCAAGAAGAGGTCCCGCTCGTCCCCTTGGCCGCCCACCCGCTCTTCGATGGGCTTTGTGTGGAAGGCCTCGTAAAAGTCGGTGACAGCCCACACGGCGGTGATAAAGGCCACCGCCAGCAGCTCCCTATCCATGCGGAAGAACAGGCACACTCCCAGGCAGAGCAGGCACACTGCCGCCATCACGCAGGCCAGCAGGAAGTTACTAGGATGTTTGATGCGTTTCACGGCAATCCCCCCTTAATTTCTGGACTCGTGGTACAAAGCGGAGAAAAATTCCGCGAAAAAAGAAATGGTGAGGGAAAAGGCCAGCCCCACCGCGATAGCAAGAAGCAGCTTCTCCCCGGTGACGGCCCCCGCCACCAACAGCAGGGCCATCAGCCCAAAGGAGACAAGCCGTGTCCAGCGAAAGGCGGAGGTGCGGGTCTTCAGGTTGACCAGGATGTTGCGCTCGTCCCGTTCCTCGATTTTGTCCTGCTGGGAAAGCTGGGGCGACAGGCTGCGCAGCAGGGAGCTGACCCCCAGCAGGAGCAGCGCCCCCACCAGAATGCCGGTGGAAAGGTCAAAGTCCCGCCGCCACAGGGCCAGAACCAGGTTCAGAAGGCCCAGGGCCATCATTCCCAAGCCCATCCAGAAGTTTTTCTTATGATGGATTTTCACGGTCTTTCTCCTCCCTTTCCAGGTTTTCCTCCAGGCAGCACAGCTCCTCCACGGTGACGCCGAACACCTTGGCCATGCGGTAGCTGAGCATCAGCGAAGGGCTGTACTGGCCCTTTTCGATGGAGATGATGGTGCGGGAGGACACGTGGACCAAATCCGCCAGCTGCTGCTGGGTGAGCCCCCGAGCCGTGCGGAGCTCTTTTACTTTTGTGACCACGGCCCCACCTCCCAATGTGAAATAAACTTCATATGAAGTTACCTTCATATTACAACGTCCCCGGGGAAATGTCAAGGGGCGGTTTCCCTTTTTGAGGGATTCCCTCCGGGCTGAAGGGGCAAAAAAGCGCGCCCCACTTAAAGGCGCGCTTGGAAAAGGCCCCTTGGAGCCGGTCTTTCAGAGGGGCCGGGCCTTGAGGAGCCGGGCGATGTTCTCCACGGCCAGAGCCAGGTTTTCCGCCGCGTGGGACCGGGACTGGGAAAAGGGCTCTGCCGCCCGGTTGATGCTGAACACCGCCGTGAGCCCCTGACCGTACAGAGGCTCAAACCCAGGTCCGATCTGGCCCACCAGGGCCACCACCGGGACCCCCGCCCTCTGGGCCCGGGAGGAGACTCCGCAGACCACTTTGCCCCGGACGCTTTGGGAATCGATTCTTCCCTCCCCGGTGAGCACCAGGTCCGCCCCCTGAAGGAGCTTGTCGAAGCCCACGGCCTCCAGGACCACATCGATGCCCATGCGCAGACGGGCCCCGCAGAAGGCCGCCATGCCGAATCCCAAGCCTCCGGCGGCCCCGGTCCCCGGCAGCTGGGACAGGTCTTTCCCCAGGCACCGGGCGGAGACAGCTCCCAAATGGCGCAGGCCCCGGTCCAGGCGCTCCACCATGGGGCCGTCCGCGCCCTTTTGGAGGGCGAACACATAGGCAGCCCCCGCCTCTCCGAACAGGGGATTGTCAATATCGCACATGACCGTCAGCTCCATCCCGGCCAGGGATTCCGCCGCGGGCCGGCAGTCCACGGCGGCAATCTGGCCCAGGGTGCCGCCGGTGGGCACAAAGGAGGACCCGTCCTCCCGGGTGAACAGGGCCCCCAAGGCCGCTGCCGCCCCGGCGCCCCCATCGTTGGTACAGCTGCCCCCCAGGCCCAGAATGACCCGCCGGCAGCCGGCCCGCCGGGCCGCCAGGATCAGCTGGCCCACCCCGTAGGTGGTGGCCTGCTCCGGGTCCTCCCGGCCCTCCACCAGGGGCAGCCCCACACAGGCGGCCACCTCCCGCACCGCAGTTTCCCCGTCCCGCAACATGCCGAAGCCGCACTTCATGGGCTCCCCGAAGGGGCCCACCACAACGGCGGTCTCCCTGCGGCCGCCCACGGCCTCCAGGAAGGCCGCCACGCTGCCCTCTCCCCCATCCGCCACAGGCAGGGAGACCACCTCCCGGCTGGGGAAAAACCGCCGGAGCTGCTCCTCCATGACGGCGCAGACCTGCTGGGAGGAAAGGGTCCCTTTAAAGGAGTCGGGCACCAGAAGGATACGTCCCATTGACACACACCTCTCTCTGTTTCAATCCGGCAAACCCTCCGGCAAACGGAAGGGCCGACCGGCTTTGCGGCGCTTCCCGCCGGCTTTTTATCTGCCCCTGCTGGAACCTGGGGGATTGAAAGTTTTCTCGCGCCCGAAGGGGGCGAGAAAGAAAAAAGGGCCGCAGACAGCGGGCCCTTTTTGACTTTACAGCTTCAGCTTGGTCCACTTTCCCTTGTGGAAGCGGATAAAGCTCATGACAAAGCGCACGGCCTGATCGCCGAAGGTGCCCAGCCAGGCGCCGATGAGGCCGATCCCCAGAGGATAGCACAGGACCCAGCTGAGGAAGGGGCGCACAAAGGTGACGCTGATGAGGGACACCATGGCGGTGAACCGGGTGTCGCCGGCGCCCCGCAGGCAGCCAAACTGCACCACCTGGAGGATCTGCAAAAACAGCATGACGCTCAGGATGTTGAGGATGATGACGCCGTAGTCCAGGATGGCCGTCTCGTCGGTGTAAAGGCGGAAGATCTGCCGGCCGAACAAGGTGTACACCGAGGAGACCACCACGGCGCACAAAAGCCCCACCTTCTGGCAGACGTTGCCGTAGATCTTGGCCATGTCCGGGCGCTTGCGGCCCAGGCTTTGGCCGATGAGGGTCACGGCCGCCACTGAGAGGCCGTCCCCAAAGGAGAAGGACATGCTCATCATATTCATGCCGATCTGGTGGGCGGCCATCTCGGTGGTGCCCAGGCGGGCCACGATGATGGAGAAGAGCAAAAAGCCGATGCGCAGACAGACCTGCTCCACCAGGGAGCTGCTCCACACGTTTAAGATGGAGCGGACGTTCATCCGGTCGGCCACCCATTTTTTCACGGCGCGCAGATAGACGAAACCGTCTTTGTGGAGGACGGAGAGGATGCTCATCACGCAGGCGCAGATGGTGCCGATCACCGTGGCGATGGCCGCCCCCCGCACCCCCAGGGCCGGGAAGCCGAAGTGCCCGCCGATAAGCAGGTAGTTAAAGCAGATGTTCACCACGTTGGAGACCAGGTTGGTGGTCATGGCGATGCGGGTGTTGCCGGCGCCCCGTTGGGCGGCGTTGAGCACCAGGGAGATGGTGGAAAAACCGATGCCCCCCATGATGATCCGCAGGTACTCCACCGCGTACTCATGGGTGTCGGGCTGGGAGCCCGCCAGGGCCACAATGGGGTCCGCAAAGAGCACAAAGACCACGCTGACCACGGCGGTGAGCAGGACGGTGATGAGCAGGGCCATGCGCACCACCCGGTTGGCGCCCTCCCTGTCCCCTTCGCCCCGGCGCCGGGCAACCACGGCGGAGACAGCCACGTTCAGGGAGAGGAACAGGGCCAGGCCCAGAAACTTGGGCTGGTTGGTCAGGCCCACGGCGGCAATGGCGTAGGAGCCCAGGGAGCTGACCATGATGGTGTCCATCATGCCGGCCAGGCTGACAAAAAAAGACTCCAGCACAGAGGGCCAGGCAATTGTCAGGGTAGTCTTGATAATTTCCCGGTCGGGGGGCAGGTCCCCCAGCTCCATGCCTTTACAGATCCTTGCGGGGTTGATAAATCGCAAAACTCCTCCACTCCTCCAGAATAGTTGTGAGTGCAACTATTATAGCACACCTCTACAAAGCGCGCAAGGTTGAAACGGCAATTTTTTGTGGGAAATTCTCCTTTTGGGCCTCAGGGGCGGTTCCTGCGGTAGAGCTCCCAAAGGCCCTGGAGGAGCAGGTCCTCTTCCAGGCGGATCTCCCGGCGGCACAGGGGAACGACGAATTTCGCGATGCCTCCCGTGGCCACGGCGGTGGCGGGCTGCCCCAGCTCCTCCTCCATGCGGCCCAAAAGGCCGTCCAGCATGGCGGCGGTGCCATACATGATGCCGCTGCGCATACACTCCACCGTGTTTTTGCCGATGAGGCGCCGGGGCCTGTCCAGCTGGATGGAGGGCAGCTGGGCCGTCCGGTTGGACAGGGCGTCTACGGAAAGGCGCACCCCGGGGATGATGACGCCCCCCAGGTAGGCGCTGTTTTCGTCGATCACCTCCACGGTGGTGGCGGTGCCCATATCGATGAGCAGAAGGGGCGGCCTGTAAAGCTTTAGGGCGGCCACGGCGATGACGATGCGGTCGCTGCCCACAGAGGAGGGGTCGTCCATGTGGATGGAGAGGCCCGTGTCCAGCTGGGGGCCCACCGCCAGGGGCCGGCGGCCTGTAAGCTTGTAGACGCCGGTGGAGACGGCGTTGAACACCGGCGGCACCACGGAGGAGATCACGCAGTCCTCCACTTTCCCCACGTCCACGCCGAACATGTCCAGCATGTATTTGATCTCCATCCGGTACTGGTCGGAGGTCTTCACCCGGTCGGTGGCGATGCGGGCGTCAAAGAGGATCTCTCCCCCTTCGACGCCGCCTAAAACAATATTGCTGTTGCCGATGTCGATGGCAAGAAGCATGGCCTTTCACCTCGTTTTTCTCTGGTCTGGCTACTATTATAGGGAAGCTCCCCTTAAATTGCAAGGGATGACCGTCCTGGGGGGAAATTCCTTTACAAGGGGCGGTTTCTGTGCCATAATGCAAGGAGAAGGAACCTCTATCTTTTTGAGAAAGAAGGCCACGCGCATGTGCAACCTGCAAGGAAAAACCGTTTTGATCGGCGTGACCGGCGGCATTGCCGCCTACAAGGCGGCCGCCCTGGTGTCCTCCCTGGTGAAGCTTTCCTGCCATGTGGAAGTGATCCTCACGGAAAACGCCACCCAGTTTATCACCCCTTTGACCTTTGAGCAGCTCACCGGCAACCGAGCCATGGTGGACACCTTCGACCGGAATTTTTCCCACCAGGTGGAGCACGTCTCCCTGGCCCACCGGGCGGACCTGGTGATGGTGGCCCCCGCCACGGCCAACGTCTGCGCCAAACTGGCCCACGGCCTGGCCGACGACATGCTCACCACCACGGTGCTGGCCTGCGGCTGCCCCAAGCTGATCGCCCCGGCCATGAACACGGGGATGTATCAAAACCCGGTGACCCAGGACAACCTGGAGACCCTGCGCCGGTACGGCTGGGAGGTGATCTCCCCTGCCACCGGGAGGCTTGCTTGCGGGGACGTGGGGGCCGGCAAGCTGCCGGAGCCCCCGGTCCTGCTGGAGCACATCCTGCGGGTGCTGGCCCTGCCCCACGACTTTGCGGGCAAGCAGGTGCTGGTCACTGCCGGGCCCACCCAGGAGGCCCTGGACCCGGTGCGGTTTTTGACCAACCACTCCTCGGGGAAGATGGGCTATGCCCTGGCCCGGATGGCCATGCTCCGGGGGGCCCAGGTGACCTTGGTCTCCGGCCCCACAGCCCTGGAACCGCCCCTGTTTGTGGAGCAGGTGCCGGTGGTCTCCGCCCGGGAGATGTTTGAGGCGGTGACCGCCCGCCAGGAGGAGGCGGACTTTATCTTCAAGGCCGCTGCGGTGGCGGACTATACCCCCGCGCAGTGCAGCGCCGAAAAGCTCAAAAAGAAAGAGGGGGAGCTCTCCCTTTCCTTGGAGCGCACCCGGGACATCCTCCAGCACCTGGGGGCCCACCGCCGGCCGGGCCAGGTGATCTGCGGTTTCTCCATGGAAACCCAGGACCTACTGGAAAACAGCCGTAAAAAGCTTTTGGCCAAAGGGGCGGACATGATCTGCGCCAACAGCCTGAAAACCCAGGGCGCCGGCTTTGGGGTGGACACCAACATCCTCACCCTCATCACCCGGGAGAACGAGGAGGAACTGCCCTTGCTGTCCAAAGAGGAGGCCGCGAACCGGATCCTCACCCGGGCCCTGGAGCTGGCCCGCCCCTGAAACCCAAAAGAGGAACAGCCAACCTGCCCGGCTGGCTGTTCCTCTTTCTTTGCTTTCCTTTTTGATAGGCGTGGCCCTTACTCCCCGCCCAGCTTGGTTCCGCAGTTGCTGCAGTAGGAAGCGGCGATGGGGCTCTGTTTGCCGCAGGTGGGGCAC
>CALWIE010000199.1 GCA_944380625.1 uncultured Clostridia bacterium | reverse complement strand
CCTTTCCTGGTCCGCTGCCGGACCGTTTTGCGACACAGGGGATCTACTTGGTTTCGCGATGAACCGTGTGCTTGCGGCAGAAGCGGCAGTACTTGTTCATCTCCAGCCGGTCGGGATCGTTTTTCTTGTTCTTCTTGGTGTTGTAGTTTCGCTGCTTGCACTCGGTGCAGGCCAGCACGATCTTCACTCTCATGTTTTCGGCACCTCCCGTTATACGGAAAAAATTTGGGGGTTCACACCCCAGCCTCCCTCATGAAAAGCAGGCGCAAAAAAAGAACCTCTTTTCCGAGGTGTCACCAGTATAGCACAAGAGGGGGGGCCTGTCAAGGCGAATTTTCCCCCGGCGGCAAGGCTTTACAACCCCGCCCGCCCCTGGTATAATCTACGTGGGACAAATTTAACACGCCCCGCCTGCCGGCGGGGGAACGGGGGACCGAGGGTAATGAAGGATCTAAAGCTGCCAGACCACTTTCAAAAACGGGTGGGCATGACCACCGTGGGCGTGCTTCTGTGCGCCATTGCCGTAGGCTTTTTCAAATGCTCCAGCTTTGGGGTGGACCCCTTCCAGTGCTTTGCCCAGGGGGTGTGGGGCCGGTTTTTTGAGAGCCTCGCCTCCTACGGGGTGTTCTACATGGTGCTCAGCGGGGTGATGCTTGTGCTGGACCTATTCATCGCCCGCCGGTACATGGGGGTGGCCACCCTGGTGAACATGTTCCTCACCGGGTACATTGTGGACTTCGCCGTGTGGGGCATCAACACCCTGTGCCCCAACCCCAGCCTTTGGGTGCGCATCGCCTTTTTGGCGGTGGGGGTGCTGGTGATGTGCTTTGCCTCCTCCCTGTACATGACCTCCAACCTGGGGGTTTCCGTCTACGACGCCATCCCCATTGTGATCTCCGAAAACAGAAAGCTCCCCTTCCGCTTTGTGCGCATCGGCTGCGACCTGGTGTGCGTGGCCATCGGGGCCCTTTCGGGGCTTCTGCCCGGGGTGGGCACCCTGATTACGGCCTTCTTCATGGGCCCGCTGATCGAGTTCTTCAACCAGCGCTTCTCCCGGCCCTTCCTCTTTGGCAAAGAGGCCGTGGCGGCGGGAAAATAAACGCAGAGAAAAGAAAAGGGGCAAAGCCGAGGCTTTGCCCTCTTTTTTTGTCTTTTTCAGCGCCGGTTGTCCAGGGGCTTTGCCACCACTTTTTTCTGCTTCTTTTTCTTTTCGGGCTTGATCTTCTTGCCCCGGAGCTTCCGGGAGTACTTGACGCACTTTTTCAGCTCGTCCCCCAGCTTTCCCTCCACCGTCTGGAAGGCGCCGTCACTCAGGCCGTTGAGAAGGGCCGCGGTCACCAGGGAGCGCAGGTCCATATCCCCGTCCCGGTACATGTCGTCCAAAAGGGAGCAGAACTTCTTCATGGTGTCGCTCTCCGGGCGCTTGGCGGCGAGCTCTTCACACAGGGGAAGCACCTTCTCTCGGGTGAAGGTCACATAGCGCACCTGGCCGTAGAGGATCCGCTCCTCGTTGAAGGGGTCCTTGAGCTCCGGGAAGAGGTTTACCAGCCGGTTCATGAAGAACAGGGGGTCCACCACCCGCTCGTCGTCCTTGCCCCGGTGGCGCTTCTGCTGGACCATGGCCACCCGCTTGGGGCCCTGGACCACCTCTAAAAAGTCGTTTAAGATGCTCTCCGCGTCGGCGCGGGTGCCCTCTTTCTGGTCGAAAAGCCACAGGGAGAGGCCCCGCCACTCCTCTGGCTTGCCCTCCCCGTCCAGGGAGGCGGAGCGCAGCTGGAAGCGCTGGTGCTTTTCGTCGTACACTAGGCTGTAGGCCACCTCGTCCGTAGAGAACATCACCGCCTGGCCGGCGGGGTCCTCCAGGGGCTGGGGCGCGCCAAAGCCCTGCTTTGCAAGCTCTTCCCCCAGGCCCTCCTGTATCAGTGCAAAGGCGTTAAACTCCAAAACGTAATCACTCCAAATTAACGTGTTTGGGTACAAGTATACCATGGGGGCCCTGAAAAGTCTATCTTTTTTTCCCGCCCGCCGAGGGAAAGGCCCGGAAAAGAGTTGCGAAATCCCACCGGGCATAGTATAATAGGAAACCGAGTCTGGCCTGATCCTGGGAAGGGGCTCCCTTCCCTTTTAAAATAAAAAACTGCGGAGTGTGATCGCGATGAACGAGACAAAGGGCAAGCTGCGTCTGGCCGTGATCTTTGGGGGAGTCTCCTCGGAGCACGAGGTCTCCCGGATGTCGGCCACTTCCATTTTAGAAAACCTCTCCCCGGAGAAGTACCAGGTGCACATGGTGGGCATCACCAAGGAGGGCCGGTGGCTCCTCTATACCGGGGACGTGAAGGACATCTACGACGGGAGCTGGGAGAAGGGCCCTGTGGCCCCCGCCTTCCTCTCCCCCGACCCCTCGGTCCATGGGCTGGTAGTGCTGCGGGACGGCAGGGCCGAAACCCTGGAGCTGGACGTGGTGTTCCCGGCGCTGCACGGCAAAAACGGGGAGGACGGCACCATTCAGGGCCTCTTCCAGCTGGCCCAGATCCCCTATGTGGGCTGCGACACCCACGCCTCTTCGGTGTGCATGGACAAGGCCGTGACCCACACCCTGCTGTCCAACACGGACATCGAGCAGGCCCACTACCTGTGGTTCTACGCGGACCGGTTCCCGGTGGCGGCGGAGACTATCAAGAAGAAGATCAAGGCCCGGCTCTCCTTCCCTGTGTTCGTCAAGCCCGCCAACGCCGGCTCCTCTGTGGGGGTCAGCAAGGTGGAGCAGTATGAGGACCTGGACGCCGCCATTGAGGCGGCCGCCCGGGAGGACAGCAAGATCGTTGTGGAAGAGGGCATCCGGGGCCAGGAGGTGGAGTGCGCCGTGCTGGGCAACCGGGAGTGCGAGGCCTCCCTGGTGGGGGAGATCGGCGCCTCGGCCCAGTTTTACGACTACGATGACAAGTACGTAAACGGCACCAGCCAGCTGTACATCCCCGCCCGCATCCCCCAGGAAACCGCCGAGGAG
This sequence comes from uncultured Clostridia bacterium, assembly GCA_944380625.1. The sequence goes on along the minus strand of CALWIE010000199.1, from coordinate 3,466 downwards.
ATCCGCCGCACCGCCGTGCGGGCCTACCGGCTGCTGGGGTGCTCGGGCCTTGCCCGGGTGGACTTTTTCGTCACCGAGGGGGACAACCGGGTGGTTTTAAACGAGATCAACACCCTGCCTGGGTTCACCTCCATCAGCATGTACCCCAAGCTGTGGATGGCCATGGGCCTCACCTACGGGGAGCTGCTGGACCGCCTTGTGGACCTGGCCTTTGAGAGGGCCGGGAAGGAAAAACCCTGACCCGGGAAGGAGAGATGGACCCATGGATAACCGCCCCATCGGCGTGTTTGACTCGGGACTGGGGGGCCTTACGGCTGTCAAGCAGCTGGAACAGGTCCTGCCCGGGGAGAGCATCGTCTACTCTGGCGACACGGGCCGGGTGCCCTACGGCACCCGGGGCCGGGACACCATCCTGCGCTACGCCCGGCAGGACATGGCCTTCCTCCTCTCCCGGGAGGTGAAGGCCGTTGTGGCCGCCTGCGGCACGGTGAGCTCCATCGCCCGCAGCGCCGGAGAGGCCCTTCCCGTGCCCTATGTGGACGTGATCGGCCCCAGCGCCCGGGCGGCGGCCGCCACCACCAAAAACGGGCGCATCGGCGTCATCGGCACCGCGGCCACAATCGCCAGCGACTCCTACCGCAGCGCCCTGCTGCGCATCAACCACAAGCTGGAGGTGTTCCCCCAGGCCTGCCCCCTGTTCGTCCCCTTGGTGGAGAGCGGCTTTGTATCCCCCCAGGACGAGGTGGCCCGCCTGGTGGCGGAGCGCTATCTGGCGCCGGTGCGGGCCGCCGGAGTGGACACCCTGATCCTGGGCTGCACCCACTACCCCATCATCGCGCCCACCATCGCCGGGGTCATGGGGCGGGGCGTCACCCTGATCGACAGCGGCCGGGAGGCGGCCCGGGCCACGGCGGAGATCCTGCGGGAAAGGGACCTGCTGGCCCAGGGGGGAGGCCCCAGGCGGACGGACTTCTTCGTCACGGACACGCCCCAGAACTTCCTGAATGTGGCCGAGCTGTTTTTGGGCCACAGCGTGGAGGGCCGCACCCAGCGCATCGACATTGAAGCCTACGGGGGCTGAGGCCCCGAAAGAGGGTTTAAAATGCTCAAAGAGGACTACGACATCAATATTGTGGGAAAACAGGTGTACGAGGACGACGCCGGAGAGATCACCCTGAACACCACCGGGACCTACACCCAGCGGGGCGGGGCCCGGTTTATCGCCTACAAGGAGTACGACGCGGAAAACCCCAAGGTCTCCTACACCTCTGTTTTGAAGGTGGAACCCGGCAAGGTGACCATGATGCGCTCGGGCTCCGCCACCCGGCTGATCCTGGAGGAGGGCCGCCGCCACCTGTGTTTGTACGACACGGGCTACGGCACCGTCAGCGTAGGGGTGTTCACCAGCGAGCTGCGGGAAGACCTCCGGCAGGAGGGGGGCGTGCTGGGCATCCGCTACACCTTGGACATCGACTCCAACTTCTCCAGCAGCAACGAGATCACCGTGGAAGTAAAGCCTCGCGGCGGCGCGGGACTGCAGATATAAAAGAAAGGATGAACCCTATGTCGCAATTAGTAGCCACCGCCACCGCCCAGCTTCGGGAGGCCTTGAAAAAGGCCCTGGAGCAGGCTGTGTCACAGGGGCAGCTGCCCCAGGCGGACCTGCCTGAGATCAGCCTGGAGGTGCCCGCCGACCGGTCCCACGGGGACTGGTCCTGCAACGCGGCCATGGCCGGAGCCCGGGCCTTCCGCATGGCGCCCCAGAAGATCGCCCAGGCCGTGCTGGACAACCTGGATTTGTCCCACACCTATTTCTCCAAAGCGGAAATGGCCGGCCCCGGGTTTTTAAACTTCACCTACGACCCCCGGTTCTACGGGGAGGTGCTCCAGGACATCCACAAGCTGGGGCAGGCCTACGGCCGCTCTGACTTTGGGAAGGGCCGGCGGGTGCTGGTGGAGTTTGTCTCCGCCAACCCCACCGGGCCCATGCACATCGGCAACGCCCGGGGCGGGGTGCTGGGGGACGCTTTGGCCTCGGTGCTCCAGGCCGCGGGCTACCAGGTGGAGCGGGAGTTCTACATCAACGACGCGGGCAACCAGGTGAACAAGTTCGGCGCCTCTTTGGAGGCCCGGTACTTGCAGCTCTTCAAAGGCGAGGAGGCCGTGCCCTTCCCCGAGGACGGCTACAAAGGCGAGGACATCATCGCCCACGCCAAAAACTTCGCCCAGGAATACGGGGACAAGTATGTGCAGGCCAGCGAGGAAGAGCGCCGGGCGGGGCTGGAGCGGAACGCCCGGCGGAAGCCCATCCAGGGCATCCACGACGACCTGGCCCGCTACCGGGTGGAGTACGACAACTGGTTTAAGGAGTCCAGCCTCCACGAGAACGGCGCTGTGGGCCGGGTGGTGGAGCTCCTAAAGGAGAAGGGCGCCACCTACGAGAAGGACGGGGCCACCTGGTTCCACGGGGAGGCCTACGGCAGCGAGGACTTTGTGCTGGTGCGGGCAAACGGCGTGCCCACCTATGTGGTGCCGGACATCGCCTATCACTACGGCAAGCTGGTGACCCGGGGCTTCGATTTGGCCATCGACGTGCTGGGGGCCGACCACCACGGCTACGTGCCCCGGCTGAAGGCCGCCCTCACCGCCCTGGGGGTGGACGCGGACAAGCTTCAGGTGGTGCTCATGCAGATGGTGCGCCTGGTGCGGGACGGGGAGATCGTCAAGGCCTCCAAGCGCAGCGGCAAAGCCATCACCCTGGTGACCCTGCTGGACGAGGTGCCGGTAGACGCGGCCCGGTTCCTTTTCAACTCCTACGAGGCCAACACCCACATCGACTTCGATTTGGACTTGGCCGTCCAGCAGGACAGCCAAAACCCGGTGTACTACGTCCAGTACGCCCACGCCCGGATCTGCTCCATCCTGAAGAACCTGAAGGCCGACGGCATCCAGCCCCGCCCCTGCACAGCGGAGGAGCTGGCCCTGCTCACCGCCCCGGAGGAGCTGGAGCTCATTCGCCACCTGTCCTCCTTCACCGGGGAGGTGGAGAGCGCCGCCCGGGCCATGGACCCCTCTAAGATCACCCGGTACGTGATGAACCTGTCCACCCTGTTCCACAAGTTCTACAACGCCTGCCGGGTCAAGGGCAGCGGCGAGGCCTTGCAGGCCGCCCGGCTCTCCCTGTGCGTGGCCACCCGCACCGTGCTGGAGAACGGCCTAGAGCTGTTCAAAGTGACGGCGCCGGAGTCTATGTAAAATCCCCTCGAAGGCCCCCCGGCTTCGCCGGGGGGTCTTTTTTCAACTGGCCCCCTGCCGGGTCAAGGGCAGCGACGAGGCCTTGCAGGCCGCCCGGCTTTCCCTGTGCCTGGCCACCCGCACCGTGCTGGAGAACGGCCTGGAGCTGTTCAAAGTGACGGCGCCGGAGTCTATGTAAAGGCTCCCCAAAGACCCCAGAGCGGCAGAGCGT
>CALWIE010000198.1 GCA_944380625.1 uncultured Clostridia bacterium | reverse complement strand
CCCCCGGCTTCGCCGGGGGGCCTTTTTTCAACTGGCTCCCTGCCGGGTCAAGGGCAGCGGCAAGGCCTTGCAAGCCGCCCGGCTCTCCCTGTGCGTGGCCACCCGCACCGTGCTGGAAAACGGCCTGGAGCTGTTTAAAGTGACGGCGCCGGAGTCTATGTAAGCTTAATAACACAAAAAAGCCGTCCTTCGGGACGGCTTTTCTCGTTTGGGCGGGATGCTACCCTCTCTTTCTCATGGCCCTTTGGCCCAGGACACCGGCGGCGAGATACGCCGCCCAGAAAAGCCCTGCGGCCCACCAGGTATTTGCGTCCGCCAACGGGAAGGGCGCTGCCAGGCCGTCTCCTCCCTGGAACAGGCCCGCTGCCAGGTTAAAGGCCACCGCCAGGGGAATCCACAGCCCCAGCCACACCACCGGCACCAGGCACAGGCGCTTGGCCCTGGCCTTCTCCTGGGTGTGGAAAAGCTGGCCCATAAGGAAGAACACCACGCCGAAAATCACCAGCAGCAGGCCAATGCCCACCGCCAAAGACGTCTGCCACTGGAGCCAAATGGTCACCGCCGCCAGCAGGCCAACGCACTCCCAGGCCACGGCAAAGACGGACACCGCCACCGCGCTGGGCCATTCCTCCCCCTTGCCCGCCGGCTCTATGCCCTTGAGCAGGTAGTCGGTGGTGGTTTCAAAAATCTCGCTGAGGAGCACCAGTTTTTCCAAATCGGGAAGGCTTTGGCCGCTCTCCCACTTGGAGACGGCCTGGCGGGACACCCCCACCCGGTCCGCCAGCTCCTCTTGGGACACGCCTTGGGTTTTTCGCAGCTGTTGTATGAGGTCCGCTATGTTCACAGCGAACACCTCCTTTGCTTTGATGGCCCCAGGATACCACAAGAGCCGGTTGCGGGGCCACCAAAGGCCGGTTGCCCTTTGTCAACCGGCGGTTGCAACGGGGGGTTATTCCCGGTAAATATGGAAAAAGCCGGGAATAACCCGGCGTTTTGTTAAGGGCAGGCTTTATTCCAACGGGAGAGCACCTGAGCGGCTACGGCTTTGTCCACCTGGGGGAAGGGCACAAAGGGGGCGGGCTCCCCGGCGCAGGGGGCCAGGGGCTTTTCCAGCCAGAGCACCTCCAGCCAGCGGCCCTGTTTAAACCCGGCCTTGGCAAAGCGGCCGCACTCTGTAAAGCCCAGCCTCTGGTGGAAGCGGACGCTTCTTTCATTTTCCGCGGTGACGCAGCCGTACACCCGGCGCACCCCCTGGAGCCGGAGCAGGTCGAAGAGGGCCCCGTAGAGCCTTGCCCCCAGGCCCCGGCCCACGGCCCCCTGCTCCAGGTAGACAGTCAGCTCTGCCCCCCACTGGTAGGCGGGCCGGCTGTGGAAGGGGTGGGCGTAAGCGTAGCCCAAAAGCCGCCCCTCCTCCTCCAGGACCAGATAGGGGTGCAGGGCCAGGGTGTCCTCCACCCGGCGAGTGAATTCCTCCAGGGTGGGAACCTGGTATTCAAAAGAGATCACCGTGCCGGTCACATAGGGGGCGTAGAGGGACAAAAGGCCGGGGGCATCCCCCGGCCGGGCCAATCGGAGAAAGACAGCCATGGCTCACCTCCGCCAGGGCCAGAAGTACAGCCCATAGGCGATCAGGCACAGGGAGATCAACCCGGCGCTGGCCGCCGCCCCAATGGCGATGGAGGTGTGGTTTAAGGGCCCCGCCACCATACTGAGCACAATGGCCGCCCCATCCCCGAAGAGCAGCAGCCTGTAGAGCCTTCGTTCCACTTCCGTCACATGGACCCTCCCCTTTCTAAAAAACCGCGTTTTTTCTATTGTACCCGTTTTTCCCCCGCCGCGCAAGCCCCTTCCAACAGGCGGTTGGAGAGGGCCGCCAGCTGCTCTAAGGTGAGCCGCTCCGCCCGGGCGCCGGGGGCGGCCCCCGCCGCCGCCAGGGCGGCCTCCACCTGGGCTTTGGGAAGGCCCAGGGCGGCGGAAACGGAATTTGCCGCCGTCTTGCGCCGCTGGGCGAAGGCCCCCCGGGCGACCTTGAAAAACCAGTCCTCGTCCTCTAGGGAAACCGGGGGCTCCTCCAGCAGGTCCAGGCGGATGACGGCGGAGTCCACCTTGGGGGGCGGCAGGAAGCTCCCCCGCCCCACCGGGAAGAGCACCTGGGGCCTTGCCCGGTAGTGGACCGCCACGCTGACGGCCCCGCACTCCCGGGAGCCGGGCGGGGCGCACAGCCGGACGGCGGCCTCCCGCTGGACCATCACGGTGATGGAGGAGATGGGCAGCCGCTCCTCCAAAAGCCGCAGGATCACCGGGGAGGTGATGTAGTAGGGGAGGTTGGCGCACACGCACACCGGGCCCCCGTCAAACTCCTCCCGGATGAGCTTTCCCAAATCCAGCTTCATCACGTCCCCGGGGACCACCTGCACGTTGGAACAGCCCCCAAGGGTCTCCTCCAGCACGGGAAACAGCCGCCGGTCCAGCTCGATGGCCGCCACCTTCCGGGCCACCTGGGAGAGCTCCCAGGTGAGCACCCCGATGCCGGGCCCCACCTCGATGACCCCCTTGCAGCCCTGGGCCCCGCACTGGGCGGCCATGCGGGGGCACACCGTGGGGTTTATGAGAAAATTCTGCCCCAGGGCCTTGGAGAAGTGGAACCCGTGGCGGGTCAAAAGCTCCCGGATGTAGCCGGGATCGGAAAGGGGGCTTCTGGAGCCCTTTTGGATCTGCTCGCTCATGTGGCGTCCTCCTGGTTTACTTGATAGAGGATCCGGCTGCCGTCGTCGTACACCCGGGGGTACAGCCGGTCCAAGGCCTCCTGGTCCACCTGGTAAGAGGCCCTCTCGAAGTCGCTGAGGAGGATGTAGTCCACCCCCAGGTTCTCCACAAGGCCCCGGGCCCCCTCTGGGCTCTCGTACATGGCCCTTGCCGCCTGCTCCCTCTCCCCGTAGGGGAGCCCGTGGTAATAGAGATAGGAGGGGGAGCCGCACACCACGTTCCGCCCGGCCAGGGAGGCGATCTCGTTGTTGTGGCGGGTGTCGGTGAGGACCAGGGCCTGGGGGGCGGTGTTCTCCTGCACCCACTGGGCCAGCTCCAGGGCCCCGCCGGAGAACACCTGGTAGGAGGCCACCGCCTCCCGGCCCATGGTGAGCGCCGCCGAAAGGGAGGCGGCGGCCAAAACCCCGGCGGCAGCCCCCTGCCGGGCCCGGCGGCTCCTCAAAAGCTCCAGGCCCCGGGCCAGGCACTGGGCCGCCCCGCAGCAAAGGAAGGCAAAGGCCGGGTACAGGAGCTTGTTGTTGTCGTAGTCGTTGGGCTGGAACTCCACCAGCTCCGCCAGCAGCCACACCCCCAGGGCGGGGGCCAGCTTAAAGAAGTCCCTCCCCCGGGCCAGCAGCAGGCCTCCCAACGCCAGGGGAAAGGCGAGGCCCAGGTTCTTCAGGTAGAAGGGAAGGTAGCCGTCCTCTCCGATGACCCAGCCGAAGTGGCCCCGCAAAAAGCCCCCCTCCCCCGCCTGCTGGAAGGTCCAGAAGCACAGCTGGGGCAGGGCGAGGGCCAGGGCGGCGGCCAAAAGCACCCCCCAGGTGCCCAAAAGGGCCTTCCCCTCCCCCCGGCGGAAAGCCCGGGCCGAGAAAACCCCCGCCGTCCCCAGGCAGAGGAGGAGTACGCCCCCCGCCGCCGCCAGGAACCAGGGGGAGTCCTCCCGGCCCCGGACCAGCTCCTTGAGAAGGCAGAACCCCAAAAGGCCCCACAGGACCAGGACCTTTCCCACCCGGGCGGCCAGGTCCTCCCGGGCGCGGGAGAGGGAAAAGAGGAGCCACACCCCGCAGACGACCCCCAGGGCCAAAAAGGAGTGGGTGTGCACCATGGGCATGGCCCCTGCCAGGAGCCCCGCCCACAAAAAGTGGCGGGCGGCCCCTTCAAACACTCCCCGGTACAACAGGTACAGGGCCGGAAACAGCAGGGCCCACCCGAAGAGGGTGGCCCGCTGGGGGAGCATCATGTCCACGATCACATTGACCCAGCGGACGTTCTCTTCGACCAGGTTGGTGGGGGTCTCGTAAAAGGCGGTGAAGATCCGGGTGAAGTTGTCCCAGCCCCCGCCCAAGAAATAGAGGAACCCCAGCCCCCCGTTGAAGAAGAACAGGACCCAGGCCATGGCGGCCAGGGCCCTGCCCCCGGTCAGGCGGGCAAAAAAGGCGTAGGCCCCCAGCACCACCTGGGCCCCCGCCGCCCACATGGGCAGCTCATAGGCAAACCACAGGGGCGCCCCCAGCTGGTAGAGGGTAGCGGAGATGCTGTCGGACAAAAAGGGGTAGGAGAGCCGGGTCCCGGGCAGCAGGGAGTAGTCCGGGGGGAAATCCCCCTGGTTTGCCAGGCTGGTGATAAAGCTCAGGTGCATGCTCATGTCCCCGTAGGTGGCCTGGCTGGAGTAAACCGCGCCCCCCTCCCACCGGAAGGAGTGCCACACCAAATAGCAGAAAAAGAGCCACACCCCCAGGACCGCCCACAAAAACCGCCGCCGGGAAAAGGCGGAAAAGCCCTGGGAGAGCCGGGGCGCCCCCCGCCGCCGGGCGGCCGCCAGGGCCAGCCCCCCGCAGGCCAGGGCCAGGCCCAGCCCCGCCCACTGGGCCGGGAGGGTAAACCCCAGGAAAAAGGCGAACAGCACCGGGAACCACTGGAGCATGGCGCTGCCCCAAACGCTGCCCACAAGGAGCCGGATCCCGGCGCTTTCCCCCGAGAGGGCGGCCCGGGCCGCCAGGATCCCGCAGGCCTGGAACAGGCCGAAAAAAAGCAGCGCCAAAAGGGCGCCCCCCACGGTGCCGGCCATGCCGCCGCCCCCCTTTCTCTATAGGCTAGTCCGATTCTACCATGAACGGGGGGAAATGTAAAGGCGGGGACCCTTGCCAAGGGGCAGGTTCTCCTGTATAATTGTGTGAGAAAAATCTGCGGAAAACGCGAAAAGAGGGGCTGTGGCCATGGAAACCTTGCAGCGGCGGGACAAAGTCAACTACTATCTGGATCTGGCGGAGGCGGTGAGCCAGCGGGGCACCTGCCTGCGAAAGCTCTACGGGGCGGTGATTGTGAAAAACGACGAGGTGATCTCCACCGGCTATGTGGGCGCGCCCCGGGGCCGGCAGAACTGCTCGGACCTGGGCTACTGCCTGCGCAGCAAGCTGGGCATCCCCCGAGGGGAGCGGTACGAGCTGTGCCGGTCGGTCCACGCGGAGGCAAACGCCATCATCTGCGCCTCCCGCCGAGACATGATCGGCGCCACATTGTACCTGGTAGGCAAGGAGGTCCCCACCGGGGAGTATGTAAAGGACGCCATGTGCTGCTCCATGTGCAAACGGATGGTCATCAACGCCGGGATCGAGAAGGTGGTGGTCCGGGACGACCGGGACCGCTACCGGGTGATCGACGTGCGCCGGTGGATCGAGGACGACGAGTCCCTCAAGGGGGTGCTGGGCTATTGAGTCCGGGGGAAAACCGCCCTCACTACCCCCTTTTGGATGGGGTGCGGGGCCTCTGCCTGGTCAGCATGACCGCCTACCACGGCATGTACGACCTGGTGGCCATCTTCGGTCTCTCCGCCCCCTGGTACCGGGGGACGCCGGGCTACGTGTGGCAGCAGAGCATCTGCTGGACCTTCATCCTCCTTTCGGGGCTGTGCTGGAACCTCTCCCGCCACCACCTGAAGCGGGGGCTCATCCTGGTGGGCTGCGGGGCCCTTGTCACCCTTATCACCCTGGCCGTCATGCCCAGCCAGCGGATCCTCTACGGGGTGCTCACCCTGCTGAGGCTTTCGGCCCTGCTGCTGATCCCCTTGGACAAGGCCTTTCGGAAAATCCCGGCCTGGGCAGGTCTTTTGGGGGCGCTGGCCCTCTTTGCCCTGACTCGCAACGTTTCGCGGGGGAGCCTGGGCTTTGAGTCCCTGGTGCTGTGCCCCCTGCCCGGCTGGCTTTACCAGACGGACCTGCTGGCGGCGGTGGGCCTGCCCTCCCCCGGCTTTTGGAGCACGGACTACTTCCCCCTGCTGCCCTGGTTTTTCCTCTACTGCGCAGGGTACTTTTCGTGGGGGCTCCTCTCTGGGAGCCCCCGCGCCAAGGAGCTCCTTGGCGCAAGCGTTCCCCCTCTGGGATTTTTGGGGCGGCACAGCCTATTGCTCTACCTGCTCCACCAGCCGGCGCTGATGGGGGTGTTTGCCCTGGCGGGGATGCTGGCAGGGTAAATGTGAAAAGAAAAAAGAGCCCCGGCGGGGGCTCTTTTCGTTTTTTGGGGGGATCAGCCCTCCGGGAGGGGTTCCAATCCCTGGGAGCGGTTTACGGCGCAGAGGATGCCCTTGAGGGAGGCGATGGCGATGTTGTGGTCCATGCCCACGCCAAACACCGTCTTCCCACGGTGGCGCAGCTGGATGTAGGACACGGCCTTGGAGTCCGCGCCGGCGGAGACGGCGTGCTCGCTGTAAGTGACAAACTCGTATTCGGAGAGGCCCATCACCCGCAGGGCGTTGAAGAAGGCGTCGATGGGCCCGTTGCCCCGGCCGGAGACCTCCCTATTCACGTGGTGGTAGCGGATGACCCCTTCGAAGTCCACCACCTGGCCCTGGCCCGCGTTCTCCTCGAAGATCCGGTAGGCCAGCAGGTGATAGGGATGGGAGACCTCCAGGTACTCCTTCTGGAAGATGGCCAGCACCTCCTCGGGGGCCAGCTCCCGACGGGCCCGCTCGCAGGCGGCCTTCACCAGGGCGCCGAACTCCGGGTGCATGGCCTTGGGCAGCTGGTAGCCGAAGACGTGGCGCATCACAAAGGCGGCGCCCCCCTTGCCGGACTGGCTGTTGATGCGGATGATGGGCTCGTACTGGCGGCCCAGGTCCTTGGGGTCGATGGGCAGGTAGGGCACCTCCCAGTAGGGGGAGTTGTGCTCGGCCATATAGCCCAGGCCCTTGTTGATGGCGTCCTGGTGGGAGCCGGAAAAGGCCGTGAACACCAGCTCCCCGGCGTAGGGGTGGCGCTGGTGGACGGGCATCTGGCAGCAGGACTCGTAAACTTTTTTGATGTGGTCCATGTGGGAGAAGTCCAGCCCTGGGTCCACCCCCTGGGAGTACAGGTTCATGGCCAGGTTCATCACGTCCACGTTGCCGGTGCGCTCCCCGTTGCCAAAAAGGGTGCCCTCCACCCGCTGGGCCCCGGCCATCAAGGCCAGCTCCGCCGCCGCCACCGCCGTGCCCCGGTCGTTGTGGGGGTGGACGCTGATGACGGCGCTGTCCCGGTGGCGCAGGTTGCGGCAGACGTACTCCACCTGGTCGGCGAAGGTGTTGGGGGTGCTCATCTCCACGGTGTTGGGCAGGTTCACGATGGCGGGCTCCTCCGGGGTGGCCCCCAGGGCTTCCAGCACCCGGTCGCAGATCATGACCGCGTTCTCCGGCTCTGTGCCAGAGAAGCTCTCGGGGGAGTACTCAAAACGGACCCGGGTCTCCGGGTGGTCCCGGCGCAGCTCCTGGGTAAGGGCGCGGATGAGCTTTGCCCCCTCCACGGCGATTTGGGTGACGCCCTCCATGTCCGTGCCGAAGACCACCTTCCGCTGGAGGGTGGAGGTGGAGTTGTAGAAGTGGACAATCACGTCCTTGGCCCCCCGCACCGCCTCGAAGGTGCGGCGGATCAGGTGCTCCCGGGCCTGGACCAGCACCTGGATGGCCACCCCGTCGGGGATGAGCCCCTCTTCGATGAGGGTGCGCAGGATCTCGAACTCCGTCTCGGAGGAGGCGGGGAAGCCCACCTCGATCTCCTTAAATCCGATGGAGACCAGCATCCGGAAAAACTCCAGCTTCTGCTCCAGGTTCATGGGGTTCTCCAGGGCCTGGTTGCCGTCCCGCAAATCCACGCTGCACCACACCGGCGCCTTTTTCAGCCTCTGGTCCGGCCAGGTCCTGTCCTTCAGGTCCAGGGGGGCGAAAGCCTTGTATTTCCGATACCCTTCGTTCATAGCGGACACGTCCTTTCCCAACGGATGAAAACCCTCTGCCAAGAAAAACGCCCCGGGCGCAGCCAAAAAACTGCGTCCGGGGCGAAATGATTCCGCGGTACCACCCGAATTTCGGCGCGGTTTCCCCGCGCCCTCTGGGGCCCTTTGGGGCCCGGCCTGTAACGGGGCCGCCCGTCCTCCCCTGGGGGCGCCGCCCTTCGGAAGAGGAGACTCCAGGATGAGCTATCCCGGCGCGCCCCGCCCGCTCTCACCGGCCGCGGGCTCTCTGGGGGGCAGGCGCCGTCTTATTCCCTTCAACGTCTTTCCCTATATGATGGCAATTATAGGACCTTTTGGGGCCTTTTGTCAAGCCTTTGGGGGCTTTTGGGGATCCCGGTCCCCCCAGGCCCGGTCCGCCGCCTCCCGGGCGATGTCCACCACCAGGTGGTCCGGGCCCTCCCCCTCCTCCCCCAGGGGCAGGGTCTGGAAGACTTCCATCACCATGGAGCGCATCCACAGGCTGGGGGTGATGCGCACCGAGTAGCCGCAGCCGGGCTGGGTCATCCATTCGTAGGGCTGGGCCCGGGGCAGCCCATAGGCCGAGAGCAGCCCGGTGATGACCCCCCCATGGGTACACAGCACCGCCTCGAACTGGCCCTTGGCCATCAGGTTCTGCACCAGGGCCTCAAACCCCCGGCACACCCGCTGGAGAAAGACTAGGCCGCTCTCCCCGTTGGGGGGCGACGCCTGGCCGCCCTGCTCCATCCACTGGAGGAAGCGGGGGTCCTTTTCCAAGTCCTTGGCAGTCTTGTTCTCCCAGTCGCCAAAGTCGCACTCGGCAAGCTCCAGCACCACCTCCGGGTCCGCCTGGGGGTAGAGCACCTTTAAGGTGTCCACGCAGCGGGTGGAGGGGCTGGCGTAAAAGGCCGCAGCCCGGGGGTAGCGGTACTCCTCTTTGAGCCGGGCCAGGTCCCGGAGGGACGACAGGGCCAGGGGCGATTCCGTGCGGCCGATATAGCGGCCCTCCAGGTTGCCCTCGCAGGGCATATTGCGGATCAGGTGCAGCACATAAGAGCGCATGGTTTTAGACCTCCCGGGCCTCTTCCAGGGGGGTAGAGGCGTTTTTTAGGTTTTTCTTTCCTTTTTTCCTATATGGCATTTAATCCCGAGGGATTTATCGTATAATTAGACTAGTTATAATCTTTTTCAAGGATAAGTTTTGGAGATTTTGATGAGCCCCGCCGGCCTTTCGCCCCTGTCGGTCACGGCCGGCATTCCAGGCCGAATGGAGGTGTTCCCTGTGACAAACAGCGAGTTTCCCAGAATTTTGACCCTTTTGCGGAAAGAGCGCGGCCTCAGCCAGAAGAGGGCGGCCGCCGACCTGGGCATTTCCCAGGCCCTTCTCTCCCACTATGAGAAGGGCATACGGGAGTGCGGGCTGGACTTTTTGGCCCGGGCCGCCTCCTACTACGGCGTGTCCTGCGACTACCTGCTGGGGCGCACCGCCCACCGCCGGCCCGACCCCTTCCCTGAGGAGTGGGCCCTGTTCCCCCAGGAGAGAGGCGCCTCACCCCCGAAGGACCTCCAGCTCCGGCTGCTGGAGGACTCTCTCCATATTGTATTCGGGATCTTGGAAAAAATCAATAGCGAAGGCCTCAGCCGCCACACCTGCGCCTATCTCTCCTGCGCCGTCTACAAGGTGTTCCGGCTGCTCTATGGGGCCCGGGGGAAAAATCCCCCGGAGGCCTTCAGCTTGGACCGCCGCCTGTTCGAGGCCCTTGCCGCCGCCCACATGGCCTTGGAGGAGGCCAAAGCCCGCTGCCTTTTAGAGGGCGCGGACGTGGACGGGGAGGCGGGGATTCCCCCGCAGGTGCTGCCCTCCCTGACCCCGGAGCGGCTCTCCCAGGACTTTCCCCAATACGCCCCCTCCCTGTTCGAGCTGGTGCGCAGCACCGAGCTGGCAGTGGACAAAAAGCTTTGACCCCGTTTTTTCGGGGAAAGCTCCCCTTAAAAAAAGAAATATTGGCTTTTCCCCGCGCTTTGTGGTAGAATAAAGGTTAGGCAATCTTTGGACGCGGGCACTCAAAGCCCCGTCCGCCTTTGCGGACGGGGTTTTGAGCTTATTCGGCCCGGGAAAGGCAGGTTTTTTCTACTATGTGCGGCTTTGTCGGCTTTATTGACGGCGGGGACACCCAGCGGGACGCGGGGGTGCTGCGCTCCATGACGGACGCCATCCGGCACCGGGGCCCCGACGACGCGGACTATTACATGGACGGCACCATCTCCCTGGGATTCCGGCGGCTGTCCATCATCGACCTGGAAGGGGGGCGCCAGCCCATTTTAAACGAGGATGGCACCAAGGTCCTCACCTTCAACGGGGAGATCTACAACTACCGGGACATCAAAAAGGAGCTCCTGGCGGCGGGTCATGTTTTTAAAACCGCCACCGACTCCGAGGTGCTCCTCCACGGCTATGAGGAATATGGCCCAGAGCTTTTGAACAAGCTGCGGGGCATGTTCGCGTTCGTCATCTGTGACAAGGAGAAGCGGGAGCTGTTTGGGGCCCGGGACTTTTTCGGCATCAAGCCCCTGTACTACGCCCAGATGGGCGGCACCTTGCTGTTCGGGTCGGAGATCAAAAGCTTTCTCCACCACCCCCACTTCCAAAAGGAGCTAAACGAAAAGGCTCTGGAGAGCTACCTCTCCTTCCAGTACTCCCCCGGGCCGGAGACCTTCTTTAAGGGCGTGTACAAAATGCCCCCGGCCCACTACTTCCTCTACCGGGACGGGAAAATGGACATCACCCGCTACTGGCTGCCGGAGTTTGACGCCGAGGAGGACAAGAGCCTGGAGTACTGGGTGGACGAAATCGAGAAAACCTTCGACGACTCTGTGGAGGCCCACAAGATCTCCGACGTGGAGGTGGGCTCCTTCCTTAGCTCCGGGGTGGACTCCAGCTATGTGGCCTGCTCGGCCCATGTGGACAAGACCTTCACCGTGGGCTTCGACAACGGCACCCGCTACAACGAGATCAGCTACGCCCAGGAGCTCTCGGAGCAGATCCCCGTGAAGAACATCAGCCACATCATCACCCCCGAGGAGTTTTGGGGCAACTTCCCGAAGATCCAGTACCACATGGACGAGCCCCTGGCGGACCCTGCCGCCGTGGCCCTGTACTTTGTGTGCAACACCGCCGCCCAGCACCTGAAGGTGGTGCTCTCCGGCGAGGGGGCCGACGAGATCTTCGGCGGGTACAACATCTACAAAGAGCCCCTGGAGATGCAGTGGTACGACAAGATCCCCTTCCCCATCCGCCGGCTCATCGGCAAGGTGGCCGGAGTCCTGCCCGCCCACCGGGGCCTCAATTTCCTGGTGCGCCGGGGCAAGCGGCTGGAGGAGCGGTTTATTGGCAACGCCTATATGTTCACGGAGAAAGAGCGCCGGGCCCTCTTAAAGCACTCGGCGGGGGCCCCTGCCCCGGAGGAGCTGACCCGGCCCTACTACGACATGGTCAAGGACAAGGACGACGTCACCAAAATGCAGTTTGTGGACCTGAACATGTGGATGGTAGGGGACATCCTCCTAAAAGCCGACAAGATGAGCATGGCAAACTCCCTGGAGCTGCGGGTGCCCTTCTTGGACAAGGAGATCATGGCCCTAGCAGGGCGCATCCCCACCCGGTTCCGGGTAAACGACAAGAACACCAAGTACGCCATGCGCCTGGCGGCCCTGCGCCGGATGCCCGAAAAGTGGGCCGGCAAAAAGAAGCTGGGCTTCCCCGTGCCCACCCGGGTGTGGCTGAAGGAGGAGAAGTACTACAACACCGTCAAGGCGGAGTTTGAGGGGGAGAACGCCCAGAAGTTCTTCCACACGGAGAAGCTTGTAAAACTCCTGGACGACCACAAGAACTGCAAGGCCGACAACAGCCGCCGGGTGTGGACGGTGTACACCCTCCTCATCTGGTACAAGCAGTTCTTCACGGCGTGAGGGCGCGGTCCCTTTGCCCATGATGATTTCGGAAATGAGGTCCTAAGAGAATGAGTGAGAAAATCGAGTTTCAGCCTGTCCTGCTGGGCAGCGACATCAACGTGTACGGCATGGCCCGGTCCTTCCACCAGGAGTACGGCGTCAAGTCCGTGGCCATCGGCAAGGGGGTGCTGGGACCCTGCACCGCCAGCAAGATCGTCACCGTGGAGGTGGTGGAGCCCAACCTGGAGGACGACCAGGTCTTCGTCAAAACCCTGCTGGACTTTGCCAAACGCTATGCGGGCAGCGGCAAAAAGCTGCTGCTGGTGCCCTGTGGGGACAACTACATCAAGCTGCTGGTGCGCAACCAGGAGAAGCTGCGGGGCACCTATGTGTTCGAGTGCATCAGCGAGGAGCTGCTGATGCGCCTCTCCATCAAGGAGAGCTTCTACCAGGTGTGCACCGAGCACGGCTTCGCCTTCCCCAAGACCACCACCTGCTCCTATGAGAACTA
>CALWIE010000197.1 GCA_944380625.1 uncultured Clostridia bacterium | reverse complement strand
CCGGGCCTTACAACCCGCAAGTTTTTGGAAAAAACTTCATTAAAACTTTTTCTCTGTTCTCCATCTGCCGGACCGGGCCTTACAGCCTGCAAGTTTTTTGAAAAAACTTCATTAAAACTTTTTCTTTGTTCTCCATCTGCATCTGCAGGACCGGCGGCCTAGGGCCCTAGGGCCCATCCGGCCTTGCCCCTGGAGGCCTTGGGCTGCGCCCCCTCAGGCCGTAGGGCTCTGCCCTACAACCCGCAAGTTTTTTGAAAAAAACTTGACCAAAAACTTTTATTTGCCGGGGACGTTGCTGCCTGCCAGTCTTCCGGTGGCAAAGGCAATCTGTAAATTGTAGCCGCCGGTATAGGCGTCGGCGTCGATCATCTCTCCGGCAACGTACAGGCCTTTCACCAGCTTGGACTCCATGGTCTGGGGAGAAAGCTCCTTCAAACTCACCCCGCCGCTGGTGACGATGGCCTCGGCAAGGGGCCGGAAGCCCTCCACTTCCACCGAGAAGTCCCGCAAAAGGGCCAGCAAAACCCGGCGCTGCTCCTTGGTGACAGAGTGGCACCGGGTTTCCCCAGGGATGCCGCTGCGCTTGACCACCACAGAAATCAGTTTTTGGGGCAGCAGTTCCTCTAGAGAATTGGCGAAAATTTTATTTTTATGCGCCTCCAGATCCCGGAGAAGCCGGGCGTCTAGCTGCTGGTCTGTCAAGGCAGGCTTCAGGTCCATATGGACGGTGTACTTTCCCGGCTCCATGGGCTGCAAGTGGGCGGAAGCGCTGAGGATGGTGGGCCCGGAAAGCCCAAAGTGGGTGAACAGCAGTTCCCCAAAATCCTGGTACACCGGTTTCTTTTTTCCCTTTTGGGTGACTTTTACCCCCACATTGCGCAAAGAGAGCCCCATGAGCTCCCTGCACCAGGTCCCCCGCTCCACCAGGGGCACCAGAGAGGGAGTGGGCGCCACAATAGTGTGGCCCAAGGCCGCCGCCAGCTGGTACCCGTCTCCGTTGGAGCCGGTGCCCGGATAGGAGGCGCCCCCGCAGGCTAAAAGCACCGCCCGGCCCCGGTACACTCCGGCAGCGGTCTTCACACCGGTTGCCGCTCCCTGCTCCGTCAAGACCTCCGTCACCGTCTCCCGAACAACGGTGGCCCCGGCGGCGTAGCGCTCCAAGGCGTCGGCGATGTCGTGGGCGTTGTCCGACACAGGGAACACCCGCCGGCCTCGCTCGGTCTTTAAAGCCACGCCCAACCCTTCAAAAAAGTCTATGGTGTCCTGGGGGGAAAAGGCGGACAAGGCTCCATACAGGAACCTGCCTCCCCGGGGACAGGCGGCCACCACTTCCTCCACAGGGCACTGGTTTGTCACATTGCAGCGGCCCTTCCCTGTGATACGCACCTTGCGCCCCAGCTGCCGGTTTTTGTCGAACAGGCACACAGAAAGCCCCCTGCTCAAGGCCGTGCCTGCAGCCATGAGCCCGGCGGCGCCGCCGCCCACAATCAAAATGTCATAGGTATCCAAACGTCAGCTGCCCTTCTCATCCACTTTTTCGTAGATGCCGTATTCATCCCAAATGCTCTCAATCTTCCGCAGCGTGTCCGCCACCTGTTCCTTCTTCCGAATGGCCACGGTGACAATCAGCGCGTTGATAATGCTCAGCGGCCCCACCAGGGAATCCACAAAGGAGACCATGTCGCTGCGGGCCAGCAGCACGTGAGAGGCGTACTGGGCCAAAGGCGACAGGGGGCTGTCCGTAATGGCCACGGTGGTGGCGCTGCGGGAGGAGGCGTACTTCATGGTTTTGACCGCCTTCTTGGAGTACCGGGGAAAGCTGATGGCAATCACCGCGTCCCCTTCCCCCACGTGGACCATCTGCTGCAGAATGGTGGCTTCGCTGGTGGCCTCCACCAGGTGAACTGTGTCAAACACCAGGCGCAGATAGTGGGCCATAAAGGTGGCGAGGGCCAGAGAGCTGCCCGCCCCCAGCACAAACACCTTTTTGGCGTTTACCAAGGCGTCCGCCGCCTGGTAGAACGCCTCGTGGTCCACATTTTCCTTGGTGCGCTTTAAAATGTCGATGTCCTGGTCCAGCACCTCGTCCAAAAGCCGGTCCATGGGGATGGTGCTGGAAGTCCGCTCCAATCGCTGGACGCTGGTCATCTTGCTGCGAATCATCTCCTGCATGGCCTGCTGAAGAGCAGGGTAGCCGGAGTAGCCAATTTCCGTGGCAAACCGCACCACAGTGGACTCGCTGACCCCCACGGTCTGCCCCAGTTTGGAGGCTGTCATAAAGGCCACCTGCTCCGAGTGTTCCTCAATGTACCGGGCGATCATCCGCTGTCCCTTGGAGAAGGTGCCGCTCTTTTGGCGAATGCGCTCGGCAAGCTGGCTGTTCATGTTCTTCCTTCCTTTCCTTCCGCTCCCCGGCCGGCTGGGCCGGGGCCGTGGCCTCTGCCACGGCAAGCAAAACATACAGATTCATTTTACGGCGTTCTCCTGCAAAAAGCAAGAGATTTCCCCACTTTTTCCGTATCCCTTGCATTTTTTTGCAAGATCTGTTTTGCCCCCATTCAAAACAGTTCCCGTAAAAAAGGACCGTCACGTACCCAGCGCGACAGTCCTTCTTCCGTACCCCCAGAGGGGGGTTATTTTCCTCGCAGCAGTTTTCCCAGCCGGTCGTGGACCCGGTTTAAGTACTGCACAATC
>CALWIE010000196.1 GCA_944380625.1 uncultured Clostridia bacterium | reverse complement strand
CAGGCGGTAGAAGTTGATGGTAGCGGTCTTCCCTGGGGTGGCGCTGACACGGGCCAGGGCCTTGCGCTGGACCAGGCGGTTGATAAGGGAGGACTTGCCCACATTGGATTTCCCGGAAAAGACGATTTCCGGAAGGTCCCCTTTGGGCAGCTGCTCCTTCTTCCCCGCAGAAAGCTCAAAGGTCACATTTTGAAAATTCACGGCGCGCCGCTCCTTAATCCACGTATTGGTACAGCTCCGGCGCCTGCTGCCGCTTGGACTTCAAATCCTCCGGAAGCTTGACCGGGTCCGCCGCCGTCACAGGGCGGGGCATGTGCAGCAGAGCGGTCTCCAAGACGGAGTCCACCCGCTTTACGGGGATGAACTGCACATTCTTTTTGACCACTTCGTCCACCTCAGCCAGGTCCGGCACGTTGTCCGCCGGGATGAGGACGGTTTTCATACCGTTTTTGTAGGCGGCCATAGCCTTCTCTTTCAACCCCCCAATGGGCAGAACCCTGCCCTGAAGGGTGATCTCCCCGGTCATGGCCACGTCGTGGCGCACGGGGATCCCGCACAGGGCCGAGGTGATGGCCGTGGCCATGGCGATGCCGGCCGAGGGCCCGTCCTTGGGCACAGCGCCCTCCGGGGCGTGGATGTGGATGTCGCACTTCTCGTAAAATTTGGGAGAGATCCCCAGCGCCCCTGCCCGGGTACGGATACAGGTGATGGCGGCGCCCGCCGACTCCTTCATCACATCGCCCAGGGAGCCTGTCAGCTGGACCTTCCCAGTGCCCTCCATCACGGCCACCTCAATGGGGAGCAGCTCCCCTCCCACACTGGTCCAGGCCAAGCCGTTGACCAGGCCGATGGTGTCCTCCCCGGCAAGCTGGTCCTTGGTAAATTTTCTGGGACCCAGCAGGCTCTCCAGGTTTTCGGGCTTTACAGTAAAGCAGGTGAACTCCGGGTCGGAGACCACCATCTTCGCCACCTTCCGGCAGATGGAGGCAATGGTCCGCTCCAGGGTGCGTACGCCCGCCTCCCGGGTGTACCCCTCGATCAGCTCCTTTACGGCTGACTTGGTAAACTTCAGCTGGGAGGGTTCAATGCCGTGTTTCTTCAGCTGCTTTTTGATGAGGTGCTTCGTGGCGATATTGGTCTTTTCCTCCAAGGTGTAGCTGCCCAGCTCGATGATGTCCATGCGGTCATACAGGGGGCCGGGGATCCGAGAGGCGTCGTTGGCGGTAGTGATGAAGAGGACCTTGCTCAGATCGAAGGGCATGTCGATATAGTGGTCGGTAAACTCCGTGTTCTGCTCCGGGTCCAACACCTCCAGCAGGGCGGAGGCCGGGTCCCCTTTGAAGTTTTGCCCCAGCTTGTCGATCTCGTCCAGAAGGATCAGGGGATTGTTGACCCCGGCCTGTTTTACGGCGCTGATGATCCGGCCCGGCATAGAGCCCACATAGGTCCTCCGGTGGCCCATGATCTCCGCCTCGTCGCTGACGCCGCCCAGGGACACCCGGACATACTTGCGCCCCGTCGCCTCCGCGATAGACCGGGCGATGGAGGTCTTGCCCACTCCGGGAGGTCCCGCCAAACAGATGATCTGCCCGGTCTGCTGTGGAGCCAGGCACTTGACGGCCAAAATCTCAATAAAGCGCTCCTTGACCTTCTCCAGGCCGTAGTGGTCCCGGTCCAAGATCCGCTGGGCGCGCTTTAGGTCCAGCTTTTCCTTAGAGGCTTTTTTCCAAGGCAGCTCCAGGCAGGTGTCCAAGTACATGCGGATCACGCTGGCCTCGTGGGAGCCATAGGGCATGCGGAACAGCTTGTCGCACTCCTTGAGGAGCTTGTCCTCACAGGTCTTCGAGAGGCCGAGGGCCAGCACTTTCTGGCGCAGCTCGTCAGCCTCTTGCTGGGGATTGTCCTCCTCCCCCAACTCGCTGGTGATCGCCCGCAGCTGCTCCTTGAGGAAGTACTCCCGCTGGTTTTCGTCGATCTGCGTCTGGGCCTTCTGGTTGATCTCGTTCTCCACAGAGAGGATCTTGATCTCCTCGGTGAGGACGTCGATGAGCTTCTGCATCCGCTTTAAGGGGCGCAGCTCGTCCAGGATGTACTGCTTGCGCTCGAAGTCGATGGAGATATTGGAGGCGATGTAATCCGCCAGGCGGCCGCAGTCCTTTTCTTGCAGGACCCCCAGGAGCACGTCGGGCGGCACGTGCTTAAACAGGCGCAGGTACTCGTCGAAGCGCTCGTGGACCACGCGCAGCAGCGCCTCGGACTTGTAGGACTTCTTGTAGGTGAGCACCGGGCACTTGGTGATGTCCCCCAGCAGGAAGGGCTCCTCCTGGAGCAGGGTGTTGATCTCGCCGCGGCAGGCGCCCTCCACATGGAGCTTGATCCCCTCCTCGGAGTGGTGAACCACTTGCTTGATGCGGGCCACAACGCCGATTTTATAGAGGTCGTCCCCGGTGGGCTCCCCGTCGGACAGGTCTATCTGGGAGACGAGGAAAATCAGCCGGTCCTTGGAGAGGGCCTCCGAAACCGCCAGGATGGACTTTTTGCGGGCCACGTCAAATTGCAACATCATGCCAGGGAAAAACACCAGCCCGCGCACAGCTAAAACAGGCAGCACCAGCTCGTTTTCGATCTTGGTATTCTCATCAAAAGTTTGCATGCTATGTACTCCTAAAATACCAGCAAAAGGCTGGGACCGGCTGAGCCGGCAACAGCCTTCTCCTCTGGGGTTATTATGACACCGAGTCCCTGCGGTCCCGCCGCTTGGGCTGCGTGATCTTGATCTTGACGGGCTTGCGGTCCTTGTTGTAAACGATCTCCGGGGCCGCGCCCTCCTCCACCATCTCCCGTGTGACCACCACTTTCTCAATGGTGTAGTCACTGGGGGCCCGGTACATGACCGGCATCAAGAGGTCCTCCATAATGGCTCGCAGGCCCCGGGCGCCGGTCCGGCGCTCCAAGGTCTTGCGGGCAATGGCCACCAGGGCCTCGTCCGTGAACTCCAGGTCCACCTTATCCAGGTCGAACAGCTTTTTGTATTGGTTCACCAGAGAGTTCTTGGGCTCCCGGAGGATGCGCACCAGGGAGTCCTCATCCAGGGCGTTGAGGGCCGTAATCACCGGGATGCGCCCCACCAGTTCGGGGATCAGCCCGTACTTGACCAGGTCGTGGGGGGTGACGTCCTTCATCCAGTCGATCCGGTCCAGCTCCCGCTTGCCGTGGACCTCCCCTCCGAACCCTAAGGAGTTGGAGGCGGAGCGCTTCTGGACGATCTTCTCCAAGCCGTCGAAGGCGCCCCCGCAGATAAACAGGATATTGGAGGTGTCAATATTGATGGCCTCCTGCTGGGGATGCTTGCGCCCCCCCTTGGGCGGCACGCTGGCGACAGTGCCCTCCAAAATCTTCAGCAGAGCCTGCTGCACGCCCTCCCCGCTGACGTCCCGGGTGATGGACTGATTTTCCGACTTGCGGGAGATCTTGTCGATCTCATCGATGTAGATGATCCCTCGCTCCGCCTTGAAAATGTCGTAGTCCGCCGCCTGGATCAATCGCAGCAGGATGTTTTCCACGTCCTCGCCCACATAGCCCGCCTCGGTCAGGGTAGTGGCGTCTGCAATGGCGAAGGGCACATCCAAAAGCTTTGCCAGGGTCTGGGCCAGGTAGGTCTTGCCCACACCGGTGGGGCCCAAAAGCAGGACGTTGCTCTTGGTGTTCTCCACTGAGTCGTCGGAGAAGTAAATGCGCTTGCAATTGTTGTAGACAGCTACGGAAAGGGCCACCTTGGCATTGTCCTGGCCCACCGCATATTCGTCCAGCTTTTTCTTGATCTCCTG